>JBGCES010000590.1:0-2960 GCA_045106545.1 Saprospiraceae bacterium | reverse complement strand
CTATCAAAATCATCTGCCCCCGCCATAATTTCAATGGCCAACGCCACATCTTCTACACTATTTGCCATCACGCCCGCCTGATCAAAAGAAGAACCGTAAGCCAATAAACCATAGCGCGAAATGCGTCCGTAAGTCGGCTTCATTCCCACCACACCACATAAGGCCGCTGGCTGTCGCACCGAACCACCCGTACTCGTTCCAATTGAAAATAAACACGTATCTGCCTGCACAGAAACTGCTGCGCCACCCGATGATCCACCTGGTACGCGCGTTGCATCCGCAGCGTTTTTAGTCGTCCCATAAACCGAATTTTCATTGGTCGAACCCATCGCAAACTGATCGCAATTGGTCACACCAATGATAATCGCATCTTCGTCCAATAAACGTTGTACACAAGTGGCAGTATAAAGTGAATGAAAACCTTCCAAAATTTTAGATGCTGCCGTCACGGGATGATCCGCGTAGCACAATACATCTTTAATCGAAATTACCGCGCCGAATAGGCGACCAACTGAATTAGGGTCGGCTTGATATTTTTTATCTAAATCAGCCGCTTGCTGTCGCGCTTCGTCTGCAAATACTTGTACGTAAATATTGAGATCGCGCGTGGCTTCGATTTGTTGAAGGTAATAATCGACCGTGGCAGAAACGGTGGTGGTTTTATCTTTTAGGTAGGATTGGAGTTGGGGAAGGGAATTGTATTTGGGCATGATAGAACAACTTTAAAAACACATAGTCACATAGGCTGTAAGCCCGTATGCTCTATGTGTCTATGTGTTTCAATATTCTATTGTAATTTTTCAATAATTGCTGTAGTCGTCAACTTCTCCTGCTCCCCCGTCACCATATTCTTAAACGTCAACTCCCCCGTTTCCATCTCGTTGCTACCAACCAAAACCACATAAGGCACGTTCCGACTATTCGCGTACTTCATCTGCTTTTTCAACTTGACAGGATCGGGATACAATTCAGCATTGATGCCCGCTGCGCGGACTTGGTTGAGTTGTCCGAAAGCGTATTGGTGACTTGCTTCGTCGAAAGCGACAAATAAAACCTGCAAGGTTTCCATGCTTTCTGCAGGGTACAAATTCAATTCTTCCAATACGTCATAAATCCGCGCTGCGCCGAAGGAAACGCCTACGCCACTGACGTCTTTCATACCAAAAACGCCCGTCAAATCATCGTAGCGACCGCCGCCGCCAATACTGCCCATGACCAAATCAGGGTAACTTTCTGGAGATGCTTTGACTTCAAAAATACAACCTGTGTAGTAATTCAAACCCCGCGCCAGCGTAATATCAAATTCGACTTTGTTAGTCGCTTCTTTTAAATCAAAATAGCGGTGGAACGCGGCTAATTCTTCCACGCCTTTCAGACCAATTTCGCTGTCTTTAAATAATTCGCGTAGTTCATCCAGCGTCTTAATTTCTAGCGCATTCGTTACTGCCTCAATCGCCGATTCATTAATCTCGCTTTTCGTCATTTCGCGTTTTACGCCATCCAAACCGATTTTATCTAACTTATCAATCGCCACTGTCATGGCAACAAATTTATCTTTGATATTTGCCACTTCCGCAATTCCTTCTAATACTTTTCGGTTATTCACTTTGATGACTACATCCAAATTTAGCGCAGTAAATACTTCGTCATAAATCTGCACCAATTCTGCTTCGTACATCAAAGAATCCGAACCGACCACATCCACATCACACTGATAAAACTCTTGATATCGTCCCTTCTGCGGGCGGTCGCCCCGCCAAACAGGTTGAATTTGATACCGCTTAAACGGAAAGCTAATTTCATTTTGATACATCACCACGAAACGCGCAAAAGGCACCGTCAAATCGTAACGCAACCCGCGTTTAGAAATCGAAGAAACCAATCCACTGGAATCCAGTTTTTCCAACGCGCCTTTATTCGCTTTCTTTAAAAAATCGCCATTATTCAACACCTTGAAGAGCAAACGGTCGCCTTCTTCGCCGTACTTACCTGTCAGCGTAGTGAGGTTTTCCATCGTCGGCGTTTCAATCGGCTGATAACCGTATTTGACAAATACGTTGCGGATGGTATCGAAAATATAATTGCGTTTCAGCACCTGTTCGGGTAGGAAATCGCGGGTGCCTTTGGGTATAGAAGGTTTCAAAATTGTAGTTGATTTAGTTAATTTGTTGATTGGGTTAATTGAGTTAACCGAATCAACAAATTAACCCAATCAACTTAATAAACTATGTTATATCGCAGAAGCAAACTGCTGCAAAAACCGCACATCATTTTCAAACAATAAGCGAATATCGTTAATATTGTACATCAACATCGCTTGGCGTTCGATGCCCATACCGAAGGCGTAGCCGCTGTATTTGTCGGGATCGATACCACAGTTTTCCAAAACATTGGGATCGACCATGCCGCAACCCAAAATCTCCAACCAGCCTGTTCCTTTCGTGATGCGGTAATCGGTTTCGTTTTTTAAACCCCAATGTACATCCATTTCCGCCGAAGGCTCGGTGAACGGAAAATAAGAAGGACGCAAGCGAATTTCTTTATCCGCGCCATACATTTCTTTCGTAAAATAAAGTAGCGTCTGTTTCATATCTGCAAAACTCACGTTCTCTGCGATATATAAACCTTCTACTTGATGAAACTGACAATGCGAACGCGCTGAGATAGTTTCATTACGATAAACACGACCAGGTGCGATAATACGAATCGGTGGCTGCTGCGTTTTCATCGTGCGCGCTTGTACACTTGAGGTATGCGTACGCAACAACATTTCGGTGCTATTTTGCAAGTAGTAGGTGTCTTGCATATCCCGCGCAGGATGATCTTCGGGCGTATTCATCGCCGTGAAGTTGTACCAATCGTTTTCGATTTCGCGTTCTTCTGCTACCACAAAACCAATGCGTGAAAAGATGTCGATAATCTTATTCATCACAATCGAAATCGGATGACGGGCGCCGATT
>JBGCES010000059.1:0-8501 GCA_045106545.1 Saprospiraceae bacterium | reverse complement strand
TAAAGATCGTGATGGTTGGGGATCGCAAATCCCTACTTCTCCGACGGTCAATAATCCCAACACTACGATTGTAGATGCTTTTGAGGCGGGTGACTTGCGTAAACCCGTTACCGTGATGACTTCCAATACTTTCTACCCCAGCATTAATCCAAGCGACGGTGGCTACACTTATCCATCGGGTGGGGCATCAGCGAGTGCGGCGAATATTAAAAAATATGTAATTGGCAGTGGTTCAAATGTCTGTTTTATGAGTACCTCTCAGAATGCGCATTTGGTGCGCTATTCAGATATGTTCTTGATTTATGCCGAGAGTATTATGGAAATTGAAGGAGGTATTACCTCCAATCCTGATGCGTTGGCTGCTTTTAATGCCGTTCGCCAACGTGCTGGGCTGGAAGCAGTTACGGAATTTGATCGCGAAGCAATGCTACGCGAGCGGCGCGTAGAATTTGCGTTTGAAGGACAACGCTGGTTTGATTTAGTGCGCTCTGGTAAAGCCATTGAAATTTTGACTTTACACGGTAAAAATATCCGTATTGAAAATTTGGTGTTTCCCATTCCTGCTGCGGAAATGGAAGTGAATCCAAAATTGGAACAAAATCCTGGGTATTAGATAGTTGGTAGTATTAAGTTGGTAGTTGCAATCCGTTCGTAGTGAGCGACTTAGACACTCTTAATAATCTATGTTAGTAGTTTCTTGTGTGTCAAACGATTAACTTAAAAAGGCTAAGCACTTACTCGGCGGGGAGCAGAGCCTGTCCCGCATAGCGGGATATTGTACTGTCTGAGCATGTGTATGGTTGATGCGGGGCATCAAATGAAGAGGAAAAGGAGTTTACAATACTAGAATTTTTGGTTACTTTTTTTTCAATGAAAAAAGTAACAATGTTTTAGCAAATGTATAAATGCGATAGTCTTCGATTGACAGTTGTACGTGTGAAACTACTGAATATATACTATACTATCTACCTATGTGTTTCATTACGTAAGTAAAAGGACAGAAATTAATATAGTTTATCAAAACGTAAAATTAATCACAAGTTGCTGATAATCAATTTATTGCAAAGTCTGACTTCTGACAGATTTATCGATCTGACTTCTGACCTCTTACTTATGCTATTTAAAAAAGATAATTTATGAAATCCTTTTTACCTATATATTTAGTCGGAATCTGTTTGTTCTTATTGGGTTGCGAAAAAGATGTCCCTGCACCAGTCGTCACGGCGGTTAGCCCCATTTTTGGACCAGCTGAAACGCTAGTTACTTTTGAAGGAGAAAATCTAGGCAATCTTCAATCTGTTTCTTTTAGTGGACAGGAGGTCAACTTTAACACGGCTTACAACTCCGATATAGCCTTGTTGTTTCGCATTCCTACTAATATTCCTTTAGGTGATCACGATGTGGTATTTACGACTAAAGGTGGTCAATCTACCATTCAATTTCGCGTGACGTTAGATCCGCCCGAAGTCTTTCGTGTTAGTCCCGAGTCGGGTGCGCCAGGTGATTTAATTAGCATTGTCGGAAAAAATTTCTTTGAACCAATAGAGGTTTATTTTGCGGATAGCGTACAGGCAGAAATCGTTCATCAATCGCCTGATTCTCTAAGTGTTATTGTACCGGAGAATGTTGAAAAAGGACGAATCACCGTTACGGCAAATGGAGGTGATGCGCTTTCTCCAAAGAATTTCTTTACCGTTAATGAAATTTACGTCAATGATTTTGACGGACGTGGTTTACGTGCTGAAACGAACCGTTGGATCTTCCGTGGTAATATCAATGAAAGTCCAGTTAACGCAGTCCAGTCGAGTAATCCCGATCCGCTAGATGGAAATTTTTTGAAAGTAAGTGGTAAAGACGATTTGGACATTACTTGGATTGGTGGCGTACAGTCCAATTTTGGTTTTCCTGGTGATGAATTTAGCACTTTTGGTATTGAAGTACCAGCACGCGATGTCGTATTAGAAATGGATTTGAATAGCAACGGGCGCCGTGATACGCATATCATTTTAATTTTATTAGAAAAAGACGGCTCTCCGAACGACTTTACGCAGCAAGTTAAAGTCGATTGGACAGGCTGGCAAACGGTAAGTATTCCATTGGCACGGTTTACTGATTTCAATGGAGTAACTATTGATCCAGCTAAAATTAAGGTAGTGAAAATCGACCTTATTGACGATGATAATACGGATGAAACCCTAGAAGTGAATATAGACAATATTCGCTTTACCGAAATATTTTAAGTGTTGGTTATTACTGATTTTCTACTGATCATTTATAACAAATCACTGCAAACACACTTTTCACAATCAAAATAAAACTCTAAACTGATGCAAAAAATTTTTACTTTACTATTATTGTTTGGCTTGAGCACTTGGTCTTATGGACAAGTCTATTTAGAAGAATTCGACGACGATAATGTTGAATATATGGGCGGTTCGGGTTCTTACTCCTTTGCAGAAGCAAATGGCGAATTGACGGTGCAAGCCACTAATACTGCACCTTTTGATGTTTTCACTTATCAGCCTAATGATGGAAGTGAAACCATCAACGTAGATGCGAGCGAGAACAACAAAATTTTTGTTCGTGCGAAAGCGAGTAACGTAGGTACACAATTAAGGATGGACTTACAGGATGCGGATGGATTTGGTACTTCCTTAGCTGGAATCACCAAGACGTTGACTACTGAATATCAGGTATTGGAATTTGACTTTACAGGTTTATACCAAGATGGTGGCTACGGTGGAACGCCTTGTACTTCCGATACAGCTCCTTGTACGGTAGATGGCTCGCAGGTTGCACAATTTTTATTTTTTACAGATCCCGGCGTAGGAGGTTTTAATGGAACAGTAGTGATTGATTATATTGCTTTAGGCGAAGAACCCGAAACGGTTGCCATGTCGGATGTATTTCAAGATCACTTCGAACAAGACAGTTCGATTAATTCATTCTCCGTAATCGGACCAGGTTATGATGTGGTACTGAATGGCGATTCTGAAGTAGTAATCACGGGTAACGGAACGAATCCTATGTGGGATCCGATTACTTACTTTTTCCGTAATCCGATTACTTTAGATACGATTGATATTGATGTATCTGGTAACAATAAGCTATTTGTAAAAGTCAAATCTACGGTTGAAAACACTGCCTTACGGATTGACGTACAAGACATTGATGGCTTTGTGAATACTCAAGGTTCAGTTACTAAGATTTTAGGAACGGATTATCAAATTATCGAATACGATTATAGTGGAACATATCAAGATTTGGGTTATGGTGGAACGCCTTGTACGGAAAGTACAGCACCCTGTCCAGTAGATCCAAGTCGGATTGGACAAATCGTAATGTTTATTGAACCAGGGGTTGGTGAATTTTTGGGTGAAATCAAAATTGATTACATTTCTTTTGGCACATCATTAGAGCCTCCAGGCGACGAAGCTATTGGCATTTATGGTGATCACTTCGGTAATGAATTACTCGAATATACGGGCGAAGGAGCTGGTTTTGCGCAAAGTGAAATGAACTCTGAGTGGGTGATTACTGGCGATGGTTCTGCGCCTCAATACACGGCATTAGCATATAGCTTTCATGATAAAGATACAGGCGAAGGAATTACCTTAGACATGACGCCTGGTAAAAACAAAGTATTTGTTCGTGCAAAATCAGAACCAGGTACAGCTCCATTGCGGCTTGATTTGGTAGATACTTCGGGTTTTATAACTTCTCAAGCTTCTTTGACTAAGATTATTGGAAATGAATATACGACTTATGAATACGATTTCACTGGCAACAACTTAGATGGAGGTTTCGGTGGAACAGCTTGTGAAGTTGGCCCCTGTCCGACGGATTTGACCGCAATCACGACAGTATTATTCTACGTTGATCCTGTCCAAGCAGCTTATGAAGGTACTTTTACCGTTGATTTTCTTTCCGTCGGTCAGCCGTTAGGCGAAGATGATGAAGTGGATTTAGGTCCAACGGGTGAAATAAATTACTCCGACCAGATGGACGACAATACTGGACTTTTTGTTGCTGATGCTAGTGGTTTAGTGTCCGCTTTTGCTACGGACGAATGGACGATTACGGGCGACGGTTCTGCTGGTGCATTTTCACCCTTACTTTATAATGTTCATAACACAACGGGAGAACTTGGGTTAGCTGATGTACAAGGAAGTGGTAATAAGCTATTTGTACGGGCTAAATCTAGCGTGGCTGGAACGGAACTTCGCATAGATTTACAAGACAATATGACGTTTGTCACGAATCTAAATTCAGTAGCAGTTAACTTGACCGAAGAGTACGCCGTTTATGAATTAGATTACACGAATAGCTATCAGGACGGCGCTTTTGGTGGTTCTGATTGTATGGAAAGTGGCTGTGTAGTCGATGGACAACGCATCGAAAATCTACAAGTTTTTATTGACGCTGCTGCTGGTGGTTTTAATGGTGCAGTGTCGATTGACTGGTTATCATTTGGTGAGCCATTGGTTTCAGATGTGCAAGATTTTACTCGCTTAGAAACGTTAGTTGCTTTCCCTAATCCAGTACAAGACCAGTTGTCGATTCAGTACACGACTTTGCAAGCTGCGGATGTTCAGCTGAATGTATTCAATTCACTTGGACAGCAAGTGGTTGTTCAGAAGATTGGACAGCAAAGTGCTAGCAATCAGACGATTATATTGCCAACGGCTAATTTGCAAAATGGACTTTATACGGTTCAATTAGTAATGGATAGCAAAGTAGTTGGATACTTGCCATTTGTGAAAATGTAAGTATTTTAAACTTCGTTTTAATAAATATTGACGCAGAAGGACGCAGGTTTTTTATGATTCAAGTAGGTTTCCGCAATACTGCGGAGCGAGCTGTAAGCGACTTAAAGTTTCATAAGAATCAGCGTCCTTTTGTTTTAAAAAGGATATTATTTAATACCCTTTCTTTCTGTATTTTAATGCTAAATAACCACCTTATGCTTAGATTGAATTTGCTTATTTTTTTTCTTTTTAATTTGATGAATTTTGCTACGTCGCAAGATGAATATCATTCCTTTTTGCAAAATTATCTACAAGCAGAATACAATCTTCCAACTGGCGAATGGCTTTTTTCGGATAACGAGAATACCAATATCAATGCAGCGACGCATTATGGTGCAAGTGTAACCACACTAAATGCACAAGGTCAAGATTTTAATCGCAAAGAAGTGATCAATGTAAATCAAGGCGTAAATGATCCATGGGCTGCGGGCTGGTCATTACGTAATGGGACTAGTCTTGCGGCGGGCGAAATGGTGTTAACTACGTTCTATTTGCGTTCATTAAATGGAAGTGGCGAAGTAAATTTTTTCTTAGAAGATGCAGGTGATTTTTCTAAAGAAGCTTATCTATCCATACGAGTGACGGAAGAATGGCAGCGTTATTTCATTCCGATCCAATTGGTGCGTAGTTACAGTATGAATAGTTTGGTTTGTGGTTTCCATTTAGCGCTACAAGCACAGGAATTAGAATTGGGCGGTTTTACGACTATTAATTTTGGCAATACCGTTGCTTTTCAAGATTTGCCCAATGAAAGTGGGAATCAATTTTATGGAGGCTACGAATTAGATGCACCTTGGCGGGCAACTGCTGCCGAACGCATCGCACAATTGCGCAAAGCAGATCTGACCATCCAAACGACCAATACGGCGGGTGAAAATGTAACGGACGTACCTGTAAAAGTGCAGATGCTAGAACACGAATTTTCCTTCGGTACAGCAATTAAAGGGAATCTCATCGCAGGGAATAGCGATTACAATATTATTTATGAAAATAAATTGACAAATTTGGATGGAAACGGTCATGGTTTTAATACCGTGGTTTTTGAAAATGATTTAAAATGGCCGGCATGGGAAGATGAATGGTTTGTTAATAAATCTGAATTATCTAACGCGCTCAGCTGGATTACGGATAATAATTTACGTGCGCGGGGACACACATTAGTTTGGCCTGGTGCCGAAAATTTACCGAATGACATTAACCAAAATATCGATGACATTGATTATATAAAAAATCGCGTCAACGAACACATCGAAAACATTCTGACCTATCCAAAAATGCAGGAAGTGCTCCAAGATTGGGATGTGCTCAACGAAGTGGTGACCAAGACGACCCGCGCTAACCGCTTCCAACAAGAAACAGATTATGAAACAGGACGCGAATTGTACGTTGAAATTTTTAATCAAGCGCGAAATATTGCTCCAGAGGCGGGTTTATTTATCAATGATTACATCACTCTTTCGGTAAATAATACCGCTGGAGACTTGCAATATGACCAGCTAAAGCAATTTATTGGTGAATTAGTCGCGGCGGGCGCACCTATTGATGGCATAGGTTTTCAAGGACATATTGGTGGCGCACCCAACGATATTACGAGCGTTTTGACCACGCTGGATGACTTTTATGATGCCTACGGTTTACGCGCAAAAATTACCGAATTTGATCTGCCCAGCTTTGTAAATGAAGAATTAGGGGCACAGTATATGCGAGACTTTATGACCGCTATTTTTAGTCATCCAAGTATTGATGCTTTTCTATTTTGGAACTTTTGGGATGGCGCAACTTGGCAAAACGGTGGAACGAATTTGTATCGACAAGATTGGTCGGAAACGCCCGCTCACGCTACCTTTGTAGATTTATTATTCAATGAATGGTGGACGAATACTGAACTCGTTTCAGACGCATCTGGAACTGCTCGCGAAAACGTTTTTAAAGGACGCTACGAAATTTCTTACCAATGCGGTGGACAAATCATTCGCGATACCATCCAAGTTAACGAAGCGATGAACTACACCATTCAATGTGACGAACTCGCTTCTCCCACGGTAGAAATATTAAACAATAACTTAGAAATATTCCCCAACCCAGCAACTGACTTACTGATACTAAAATTACCTCAATTCGCTACGGGAACGGCTACTATTTTTAACCAACAGGCACAAATGATTCATACTCAAGAAGTGGAACAGCCTAGCAATAATATTCGGATTTTATTGCCGAAAGAGAGTGGGGTATATTATTTGGAGTGGAAGGATGGGAGTGCGAATTTGACTAAAAAATTTATTGTGAAATAGTTTTATTAGTACATTAAAAAAGGCTTCAATTCATCCGAATTGAAGCCTTTTTTTTATGTACTAATTTTTCTCTTAAATCTCACTCGGCGACACGACCTGCACCCACTGCCCAGGTACTCTGGCATTAATCGAATTATCATACATCGCTTCACAATTGGTAGCGGGTAGATAAAAACGACCTTGGTAGGCGGCGTTTAATTGTACGCGATAGGTCTGCTTCCGATTTTGTTGAATATCAAAGAAGGTATGAACCCGGTCGTCGCGAATATCCTGATATTCAGGACGCGCAGATTCAACGGCGTTGATGTTATCCATGCGAGAATTCATTATTTCCCAACCCGACGGAAAGACTTGTGCCAGTGCCATTTCTTCGTAAGTTACCAGACGAGTTCCGGGGTGTGTTATGGTCACTTCCGCAAGAAAATCTGTGCCCTGTGGAAGCCGACTAATGTCTAATTCTTCGCCATCGTTATTGGTGTAGCGTACGTCAATTTTTAAATTATTAGACGCTTCAGTTTCTGCGCCGACCAGCGGTTGACCAGACAAAATCAGACGGGCAAACATAATCGAATTGGACGAGTTTTTAACCAACACATTCCGATCTGTACTCGCATCCACGGGGACTTCTACTTGGAAAATTGGCGTCTCCGAACCTGCATTGACCTGACCTTGTCCACCCAGTTGATAGCTAAATGCTAAACGTTCGTTGGCATCGTTCTCTCCTACAAATTTACCAATTGCCAAAAGGGAATAAGCCGTTTCTTGCGTACTCAACCAACGTTCAGCACTCAAAGATTTGGCTAAATCTTGTACCATACGTGCAGCGCGGTCGCGATTTTCCAATAGTACCATGGTTTCCAAAATCATTGCTTTATCGCGTAATTGTGAACCAAAAGTATAAGACAATTCACGGTAATCTTTTATTTCGGTCGGCGCATTTGCAATCAAATTTTTAGCTACTTCTGGTTTGCCTGCTTGCGCATAAGCTGCGGCTAATCGCCAACGCGCTTGCGTACTCAAATCCTCTTTTTCGCGTAAGCGGTTCATCGCTCCTAGTTCAGGTTCGCCCGATAGAGCAAGGGTATATAAGCGATATGCCTGCGTATGATCATCGTAATTATTGTAACCATAACGATCCAGTTCTGGTGTCCAAATACTTGCTGCTTTGCGTTGCCATTTTAGCCAACCATTTAGCAAATTGGAAGGTACATTGTAACCCGAATTTTTAGCTTCTAATAGAAAATGCCCTGCATAATTATTAGACCACGGACTCAACCAACCGCCACCTGGCCAGTAAGCAAATCCACCATCTGAATTTTGAAATAAGGCCAATCGCTTAATCGCAGCGCGAATGTTTTTCGGAATGCGATCCTGTTGTTCTTCATCCAATTTCAATAAACGA
>JBGCES010000589.1:0-4427 GCA_045106545.1 Saprospiraceae bacterium | reverse complement strand
ATTAAGCCTTGGGTTACAATCCGAACAGTTTGTCGCCATCTGCATGGATCGCTCCTTCGAGATGTTGATCAGTATTTTTGCCGTATTAAAAGCGGGCGGTGCGTACGTGCCGATTGACGTCGATTATCCCGAAGAGCGCTTGCGGTTTATGATTGAAGATTCTGCTGCGCAAATCGTTTTGACGCAACGTTCTTTAGTAGAAAAATTGCCTAAAACGGCGAAGCATATTATTCCCCTAGAAGAGCTTAACCTCGAACAATCAACCGTCAATTCACCAGAGTTAAGCAAAGACACTAGACCAACTACCAACTACCAACTGCCAACTACCAACCCCAATCACCTTGCCTACTGCATCTACACTTCAGGTTCTACTGGCAAACCCAAAGGCGTGATGATCACCCACGAAAACCTCGTTTACCAACTCCAGGGTCAACACGCCATCGCGCCCGCGCCAATTGGCAAGATGATCCTGACTTGCTCGATTTCTTTCGACGTTTCTGTCTTGACAATTTTCTGGACGCTATTGAGCGGCGCACCTTTATTAATTCCCGAACAGGGCGAGGAAAAGGACATTAATCGCTTATTGCAATTAATTGAAAAAGAGCAAGTTACGCATATTTTGACTTTGCCTTCTTTGCATACTTTAATCGTTGAACACGCCACGTCACAGCAGTTAAAAAGCGTAAAATTGGTCAACGTTTCGGGCGAAGTTTGTCCCACTTCCTTGACCCAAAAACACGCACAAATCTGTCCCAACGGACAACTATATAACCTTTATGGCCCGACCGAGGCGACGATAAATTGTACTTATTTCACTATTCCAGCGGGATACGACGAATCCAAAGTTCCAATTGGTAAAACGATTGAGAACTACGAGATTTTTATATTAAATGAACACTTAAAAGAAGTTCCAAACGGTGAAGTGGGCGAAATTTATATCGGTGGCAGCCATCCCGTAGTCGGTCGCGGCTATTGGAATCGCCCTAAATTATCTGCCGAACGTTTTATCCAAAACCCATTCGTTACCGAACGCGGTGGTGCAACTCTATACAAAACTGGCGACCTCGCTCGCTGGCAATCAGATGGTAATATCGAATTCCTCGGACGTGCCGATTATCAAGTCAAATTCCGTGGCTACCGCATCGAATTAGGCGAAATCGAAACGGCTATTTCTAACCATCCACAGGTAAAAGAAACGGTCGTTTTATTGAAAAATCCGCACGATTACGGTCAGCAGAAGTTGGTAGCGTATGTGACTGGAGCACAGGTTTCTAACATGTGTAATGCTAAGGAAGAGCAACAATCACAAGGTGATAATCCACAGGCTGAAAACCGATCGCGCAGCGTCTCCGACCTGTGTGATGACGCTCGGGCAGCGTCTCCGACCGGTGCGTTAACCGTCACCGATCTCCGCGATTTCCTAGCTGAAACCTTACCCGAATACATGCTGCCTTCACAGTTTGTTTTCTTAGAAAAAATGCCACTCACGACGAACGGGAAATTCGACCGCAAAGCCTTACCCGAACCGCCCCAAGAACGCCCCATTTTGGCGCAAGCCTACGCCGCACCACAAGGTAAGCTAGAGCAGTATTTGACCACGATTTGGGAAGGATTATTACAATTATCGCCCATCGGTCGCCACGACAAATTCTTTGAATTAGGTGGCAATTCCATCCAAGCTGCCCAATTCATCGGTCGCTTATCCAAAACACTAGACACGAGCATATTCGTGACTACTATTTTCGATAAGCCAACTGTAGCCGCTTACGCCCAAATGCTGCAATCAAATTATGCTAATGAACTGCAATCATTGTTTAAAAGAGAGACAAGTCCAACATCCAACATCCAACATCCAATATCCCAGCAGAACCGTCCACCGTCCACCGTCCACCGCCTACCTTCCAAATTGACCAAATTCGAAATCGAAAACTTCCAAAAATACATCCCCAAAATCCCTAAATACGCTACGTTGGAACCGTCCACCGTCCACCGTTCACCGTCCACCGTCAAAAACAAACCTGCCATCTTCATCCTCGCCCCACCGCGCTCTGGCACAACTTTGCTCCGCGTGATGCTCGCGGGACACCCCGATTTATTTGCTGCCAACGAATTGCAATTATTAGGTTTTAATGATTTAAAAGAGCGTTCGGAAGCGTATCAAGGCAAGTTTAGATTATGGTCGGAAGGCTTGATTCGCGCCGTGATGGAATTGCAAAATATGACGGCTGACGAAGCGAAAGATTTAATCCATCGCTACGAAAAAGCGGGTTATACGACGAAGGAAGTGTATCGGCAAATTCAGGATTGGATTGGCGACTTGATTTTGGTGGATAAATCGCCGAGTTACGCGCTCGATCCAGAGGTGTTGCAGAAAGCAGAAGTGGATTTTGATAATGCCTTATACATTCATTTGGTGCGCCATCCTTATACGATGGTCAATTCATTGGAAAAGTATCATTTGGATCAAGTTTTATATTTAGAATCGCACGATTATCCTGCGCGCGAATTGGGCGAATTAGTCTGGTTACATTCCCATCGCAACATTGTTCAGTTTCTAAAAAACATCCCTGTGCATCGCCAATTTCGCTTGCGTTACGAGGATTTAGTGAGCGAACCTGAACGAGTGATGGACGAATTATGTCAGACGTTGGGACTGCCATTTCATGAAGGTTTATTAACGCCTTATGCTGATTTGAGCAACAAAATGATGGACGGTATTTACGCCGATTCGCGGAGCATGGGCGATACCAATTTATTGAAACAAAAAACGATTAACGCAGCTAAAGAAGAGCAGTGGAAACAAGTATTTAAAGATAACTTTTTGAGCGATGAAAGTTGGGATTGGACGGAGTATTTTGATTACGTAGGCGACGCCAAAAAAGGAGATGGGAAGTATGGCGATAATGCTTTCTTTACGCCTCCGCCGATAGATAAAGTTTATGCTAAAAATAGTAATTCGCTGAATGTCAACGGGTTAGAAAAAAGTAAAGCGGTCAACCCGCCAATTGCGATTGTTGGAATGGCGTGTCGTTTACCTGGCGCAAATACCTTGGAAGAGTTTTGGGATAATCTCGTGAATGGCGTGGATGTCAGTCAGCCGATTGCGCCCGAGGACTTGGAAAAAGTAGGTTTAGATATTGAAAAATTCAAACACAAAAATTGGGTGCGTCGTCGCTTAATGTTGGACGATCCTGACCATTTTGATGCTGCATTTTTTGGCTATAGCCCACAAGAAGCGAAGCTGATGGATCCGCAGCAGCGCGTCTTTTTAGAAACCGCTTATCATGCGCTCGAAAATGCGGGTTACGATCCTTATACCTACGCTGGACGCATTGGAATTTTTGGTGGCGTAGCGCGTAATGCGTATTTCACGAATAACGTGGCAACTGATCCAAATCGTCTTGCTTCGGCTGGTGAATATTTGGATATGTTGGGTTACGAAAAGAACTTTTCTGTTACGCGCGTAGCCTACAAATTGAACCTACGCGGGCCCGCCGTCAATGTGCAAACGGCTTGTAGTAGCACGGGCGTAGGCGTTCATTTAGCGTGTCAAAGTATCTGGCAAGGCGATAGCGATTTGGTCCTCGTCGGTGGCGGTCGCATTCAGCCCGATCTACAAGCAGGTTACGAATATACCGAAGGCGGACCGCTTTCACCCGACGGCTACTTACGCGCTTTTGATGCTAATGCGCAAGGCATGGTCAGAGGCAACGGAATGGTTTTTATGGTATTAAAACCACTCGATCAAGCCGTAAACGATTGCGATCACATCTGGGCAACCATCAAATCTACAGCGATCAATAATGATGGTGCAGATAAAATTGGCTTCACTGCGCCAAGTGTAAGCGGACAGTCCACTGCAATTTTACAAGCACAACAAAAAGCAGGCATTTCTGCTGCTGAAATCGACTACATCGAAGCTCACGGAACGGGTACTTTATTAGGTGATCCCATCGAAATGCAAGGTTTAACCGAAGCCTTTCGGCAAACAACTGATAAGCGCCAATTTTGCGCAATTGGTTCCGTTAAAACCAACATTGGACACCTCGATGCGGGCGCTTGTGTAGCGGGCATGATGAAAGTCGCCTTGGCAATGAAGTATGAAATCTTACCTGCTAATTTAAACTTTAATCAGCCTAACCCGCAAATTGATTTTAAAAATTCTCCTTTCTATGTCAACGCGACTTTACAACCGTGGTTGCGCAATGGACATATCCGACGCGCAGGCGTAAGTTCTTTTGGTTTAGGCGGTACGAATGCCCACGTTATTTTAGAAGAAGCGCCCATTTTAAAGTCCCTTACGCGCGAACGAAGAGACGATACCAAGCTATTTTCGCTTTCCGCAAAGACGGAAACGGCATTGGCGAAAATGGAGCAAAATTTATTAACTTATTTAGATGAACACCCATTAGATTCACGCACGAATT
>JBGCES010000588.1:0-7002 GCA_045106545.1 Saprospiraceae bacterium | reverse complement strand
CCAATCGCCCGAAATTTCTTGTGATGGGATTGATACTTATTCAGCAGGCGTCTGGTATAAATTGGTGGGTACCGGTGGAGAGGTTATTCTTGATTTGTGCGCTCAGAATGGACTAAATACAGATTTTTCTACCGAAGTCACCTACTGGACGGGAGACTGTAGTACAGGTCTAAGTTGCTTTAGTGGATATACGAATGAACTCTGTTCTTTTGAACAAAATCTGACCGCTACTTTAACTACTGTCTTAAACGAAGAATATTTGATTAACATCACTGGGCGAAACAATGAAGCGGGCAATGTTGAATTAGCAGTTTCTGAGCTTTCTCCACCCGTTAATGATATTTGTAACTCAGCGATAGCACTTACTATAAACGATTGCAATTCAACTATCTACACCAATACTGACGCTAGCTATTCCAATAATTTACCAGGATTTAATTGTTACAATGGAGATACCGACGTATGGTTTACTGTAGTCATGCCCACTTCTGGTATAATCGACATTGCAACTTCTGATGGCGATCAGAATTCTATCTCCGATTCTGCTTTCGATGTTTATACAGGTAGCTGCGGGAATTTATCATTCTATGATTGTGGAAGTTCTAATCCCCCGCCCATTCACCATCTACTTACGATTAACGATGCCGCTTTAGCTGGACAAACGTTATATATCAGAGTGAGCGACCAAGGAGAATTAGGCACATTCAATATCTGTGTTACCAGTCCCTGTACGCCTCCGACCTTTGATTACACTCTCACACTAGATTGCGCTAATAACACCTATTCGATTGATGTAAATGTAGAAAGTCTTGGTGATGCGGCTGCAGCTGACCTAATCTACACAGGCGGAAGTACGCTAAACGTAATGGCAAATACGTCTTACAACATTGGAAGTTTCCCATTAGAAAATCTAATTGATATTACGTTAGTTGACCAAACAAATGCTGAATGTTTTTCTGAGCGCATTGGCGTGACAGGTAGTTGTACTATACCTGCCAATGATGATGTTTGTAATGCTATTGATTTGACGAGTACTATTTCTACCAGCTTCCCGATTACTTTTTCCACCTACACCAACCTTGGTGCGACGGTTCAAGCCAATGAAGTACGCCCAAAAAATATTGACGGAAACTGTGAAACCTATGATGATTGGTGTGATGGGACAGTAGGTGGTGCGGCTGGATTAGAGCATTCCGTTTGGTTTAGTTTTATTGCTCCTGCTGGTGGATTTATCTCCGTTTCTACCCAACTGATGAACACCCAATTAGCAATCTGGGAAGCAAGCAGTTGCGGTGATTTACTCACCACCAACGCGCTAATGGTCACTGCCAATGATGACTTATTTGCAGGAAATACAAGTGCAGAAGTTTATTTACAATGTTTGATTCCAGGACAGCAATATTACATTCAAGTTGATGGCTATCAAAGCGCACAAGGTGATTTTGAAATCGGTATTCTCCATGATAGTAACGCTCCTCCTTGTGGTATTCTGACCAATACTTCAGGACAAGACGTCAGTTGTAGCACTTATTCCATTAAACCGCCTCCCTCGGAAGGTTACGGCGATTGGATAGACATCTATGGAGATTTAGATCGCTCTTTTGGGCTCATTTGCTCTATCAACGATAAAGGTCAGGTATTAGGTGACATCACTGTTGATATGATGATTAATGGTGACGGTATCCGCTTTGATAATAATTTAGCTTATTTGGATCGCAACTGGTCTATTTCTACTCAACACACTTTTAGCGAACCAATTTGCTTGCGTTTCTACTTCTCCGAGGCGGAATTAACTGCGTTGGGGGCAGTTGATAATTTTGTAGATAATGTCAATAAACTCGGTTTTTCTAAGTGGAGCAGCGCGAGTTGTGGAGACTATCCAACTACAGGAACATTGGATCAGCTTTACGCTACCAAAGCAGGTTTGCTAACTACAGGAGTTTATTATATTGATGTAGAAGTAGAAGATTTATCTGCCTTTTATTTGCACAGTAATGCGGGAATTTTGCCTTTGGAATTAATTAATTTTTCTGCTTTCGCAAACGATAAACAAAATCAAATTTACTGGACGACTGCGACGGAACGCAATATCAGTCATTTTGAATTACAACGTTCTCTAGATGGTAAAAACGATTGGACGACGATTGAAAAAGTAGTAGCAGCAGGTTTTTCTTACGAAAATCAGCGTTACCAAGTCATTGATAATCAATTGTTTAGTAATTTATTTTATCGTTTAAAAATAGTAGAACTTTCAGGAGAGATCGATTTTTCTAAAATCATTCAAGTCCAACAAAGTGATAATCATACGTTACAAATCGTACCCAATCCAACGCGCAATCAGATTTCTATTCGTGGTGTAAATGCAATAGAAGAAGCCGCCGAAATTACGATTTACGATGTCTTTGGAAAAATACAATTGAGGCAAGAAATGCCGATAAAACAACAAATTTCTGTACAACATTTGACTGCTGGCACATACTGGGTACAGCTAAAAACACCAACTCAGGTTTATGCTCAAAAGTTGTTAATTCAAAAATAGGTGACAATTTGCTCAGAGATCGGATAGCTGCGAGCTATCCGGTCCCTAAATTAATTGACGGTCATTCAAACAAACTATTCCACCAATTGCTCACATCTTAATAATCTCATACGCCTTCCGTGGATAACCCAAGTTCTCTGCGTTTATAATTACCTGTTCTCGGATTTTCTTGGCTTTATAGACGTCAGATTCATGGATAAAAAATTGGATAAATGCTTGATTGTAGCTGTTCCAGAATAAATGGAAATAGTTAAATTCTTTCTCTTTTTCAATACTTAAATGAACCTCTTTAATGGGTAAGCTAAGCTGCTGGACGGGAAGAGTAACTTGCCATGGAATAGCTCTAAAATCAAAAGCCCAGCTAGGATAATCCCAATATTTTGCCTCGCGCAAAACATTTTTCTTAATTTTTTTCTCTTCTTTTAAATCAGGCACATCAATAATGAACACTAAAATATGTTCACCGAAATTTTCGGCAAACAGTCGTAAATAATCCGTTTCGGGTTCCGTTTTTCTAGTTAAATGCACTTCTTTTTTATTCAAGCTTTGCGGGTTCATAATGTCATAATTCTTCCAAGGCAAGCGACTATCGGGCACTTCGTCTAGTTCCCAAACGGGCGTTAAGTTACTTTCTCGTTCTACCCTGCGGTAATTTTCGCTATCGTATTCTTTTGTGCGGGAGCTATTGAAAACAGGACGACTGTATTCGTTACTTGTGCGTAACTCATTTATTGCTTGAGCGTTCTCATCTCTAACTTGCTCTGCTTGCTTTCGCTGCTCCATATTTAAAGGTGGCGAAAGCGAAGTAGCATGTCCCGCATATGATTGTTGTGCCGCTAAAAAACTGCTATCGCACTCCATCACAGAAATCGGAGACATGTTATCTATCAATAAATGACCATTATAGACAAATAAAGCAGGAAGCTCATAATAGGCTTCTAAATTAATATACTGCAAATCCTGTTCTGGTTGAAAGCTGAATGTATATTCTCTCCAATCTGCATGCGCAACAAAATCTGAAACACCCAATAATTCATTCTGTTCGCAATAATTATTGCCTCCCCAAATTCGTAAAACTGCTGGAGTCTTATAATTTACCTCTTCTGAAGTATTTCGACTCAAGCTAACATATTCAGGAGATTGAGCAAGGTAAATACTGAATTGATAGCAATTACCTGCCTCTAGTGAACGATCCAGTTTTTTTCCAACTGCCTCCTGTGTATCATTGTCTCTAACTACCAAGCCAAGATATGTTTCCCCATCTTGAGCAGGTGTAGATACGCCAAAACTTTTATCAAAAGTAGGATGAACATCGGGTGGTGATTCAGAAGGATTTCCGCAATCATACCAGCCTCTAGGAGCTTTGGAGTGACGTGGTGCATCTTCAAAAGAAGGGTTGGAAAAATGGATTTTTTCTTGCGTGTTTCCGATGAAAGAACAAAATAAGAAGGCTAGTAGTAGATTTAATTTCATCATGATTTTTGTGATTAATACAATTTTACTCCGTCAACTTCTCTTCAAAAGTAAATGCCCAACTCGGATATCCCCAACGCTTCATCGTCTTCATAACGTGGCTTCTCAGCCGATTGATGTGGTACCGTTTACGACCTGTCAGTACAAAACAAATAATCGCTTCTCCATACTTATCTTGCAGTAGCTTTTTATAGTACAAATCACCATCGGACGGTACAAGAATATCGAAAATAGGTAAGTCTTTTTTATGCAAATAATTATAAATATCCTTTTCGTTTTTCCATGGATAAGGTGAACTACTAACAAATTGTTCCTCCTCTTCTACGCCAGAGCGAATCGCCAAATTCGGTAACAAAAAGTCACTCTCAAATTTGGTAAACCCATTTTCGGGTACTCGGTCGCAATCCAGTGGTTCAATGACTGAAATATCATCAATTAAAACATGTCCATTGTACTGATCGAGCCAGCGATGATAGGCAGCACGAAAAGTGATGATTTCAATATCTTCAGTAGGTTGGAAAAAGAATTCATAGCTCGTCCAACTCGCATGATCTTGCACGTTTACTTCGGCAAGCGCTTCCGAAGGACGGCACATTTGCTGACCGCCATAAATCTCTAACCGCACGGTGTTAGCATGGTCTTGGATTCCACTTTCACCCTCCACCTCACGGTCATAGCGCGGTGCATTAGCTAACCAAACTGTCATTTCATAACACTGCCCAGCGCGCATTGGCTTAGAAAGCCGAACCGATGCTGATTCTTGTAATCCGTAAATGGTCGTAACCAAACCGAGATAATTATCGCCTTCCCAAGCGGTTTTATCCACGCCATTATAAAAATCGTATTGTGGTAGTAGAAAAACACCTGTCTCACCAAAAGTACGTTGACATTTGCGCCAAGCGATTGCTCGTTTATAAGTGGAAGTGTGTCGTTCGAAAGAAGGATTTAAAAGTCGAATACCGCTGTCTTGTGCCATTATTGAAAAAGTGGCAAAAAGAATAGAAGAAAGTAGCAAGTAAGGTTTCATGAGTAGCTTTACAATTGGATTTTGATAAGGTCGGAAAGATAAACGTTTTTTCTAAAACATCATATTTTCGGGCAAATTTTAGAACGGATAGCCTAATCCAATGACATAGTTTACGCGATTTAATGATAGCACTTGTTGCCAGCGTTCGCCTCCATTGCCATTGAGTGGATCAAGGGAAGGATAGCGCAGTGGATAACCTAAATCTAATCGAAAAATAAAGTATGATAGATCAAACCGAAATCCAAAACCAGAATTATTAGCGATCTGCTGGTAAAAGGCTTCATTAATTACTTGTCCATCTTCGCTGCGGGGTGACCACAAAAACTGTCCACCAGCGCGTCCATCATCATTGAGCGTCCAGATATTTCCAGCATCAATAAATACTGCTCCTTTCGTTACGGCACTCCAAAGTTTGAATAAATTAAACCGGTATTCCAGATTTAATTCTAGTCGAACATCGCCCGTTTGATAAAAAAAGCGTCGATCCGTTTCTTCTGGATCAATGTAACTGCCTGGTCCCAATCCACGCACATTCCATCCACGCATACTATTCGGACCACCCACAAAATATTGCTTTACGTATGGTACTTCTTCCGAAAAGCCAAAAGGAAAACCGACTCCAGCATAAAATCTTACGGCTAAGGAACTGAGTGGATTAAACTGTTTATTGTAACGTGCGTCTATTTGCAGCTTAGCATACTGGGCAAATTCAGTTGTGTCGCGCAGTCCATCTACAATCCGCGTAAATTGAAACGTATCGGGTTCGATACTCGCCGAAAATCCATTGTACAACTTGTTGGCTAACCAAACTTCGGTACCCGAAATTTCTGAATATGCGCTGATATTCCACGTATTGCCATTACGGTCAGGACGCCCCGTATAAATATAATTAAAGTCTTTAAAAAAGAGTCCCGTAAAAAGTTGCTTTCCAAAACTGCGCTGTAAAAAAGGATTAGCATCTAAAATTCGCTGAAAAGCAGTATCAGTTTGAGGTAATAAAAGATCTACGCCTACGTGATTAATTAAAAAACGATTCTTTGAATCGGCTTGCAGATCGTAGCCAAAGGAAGCATTGAAGAGATTATATTCAAAGAAAAAGATTCGTTTTAAAAAATTATACTCTATCGCTACTCTAGTCGTCGCCTTTTCTCGAATGGTTTGATAAAAACGGTCACTGACCATTTTACGTTTACCACCAATTTTATTCATGGTGCGCCAAAGATTGATGTAATCAATAAACTTTGGAAAAAACAATTCATTAGAAAGACTAATATCAATCGTATTAATAAAATTAGTATCAACTGCGGTTTCTAATCCAGCCTCTGCCCTACTGATCAACAACTCTGCACCACCAAATACATTTCGATTGCGAATAGAAGGGCTGATAGAAAAACCGAGTAAGTTTAAACTCCGCTGAATACCATTGCGTTGTTGCGTGAAATTAACATCAAAATCTACCCCAAATTCTAGTTGCTTACTCCGCGAGAGATAGATGAAAAAGTTAATCTTATTATCATCCAGCGTATCTATTTGCTGTTTAATCGTTACAAATTTAAACACGCCCAATGTGCCAAATTCGCGATTTGTTTTATCAAAATTATCTTGTTGATATAAATCGCCTTCCTTTAGATACACTTGATTGCGCAGCACAGAAGCTCGTACCCGATAAGGGATTTGATTGGAATAAAAATGAACGCCTCTAATTAGGGAATCGCGTAAGTTTGCCTCGGGCGTAGCTGCATTATAATCTGGAAAAACGGAGACTTTACCGATGTAATATTGCTTGTGAATACTATCAGAAGCAGGTCTTAGAACCTCTAGAGTTACATCTACTTTATTTCCAGTACTATCACCTTGCAGTGGAGAAATACTATTGGGGTAAAAATAGGCGTAACCATTATTTCGCAGATATTTAGTAATCCGCGTAGTCTCCTGATCGTAAATATCTTTGGCGACTGGTTCT
>JBGCES010000587.1:0-4763 GCA_045106545.1 Saprospiraceae bacterium | reverse complement strand
CAAAACTTTCATCGCCAGGTGGATCACGGAGAATCATCCACGGGATTTGTGGAGCTAACACTGAACCCTGCGTGGGTACGCCGTTTCTTCCATTGGTTACAACATGATTATTCCCCTCGACCAGTACGGGCAAGCAAATGGTATATTTACTCCAATCGTCCCAATTGGTCTCAATAAAAAGAACATCCGCGTAGTTTTGTTCTCGCTTAAAAACCGGTTCTACGGGGATACAATAACTATAATTACTAAAATTGCAATCTGTTGTGTTACCTGCAATTATGGGTGAGAAAAAACCACCACCATTACCAAAGGAACGTACTCCTAGAAAACCCTCAGACCCTATGCTCAGACTAACTGCATTATCCGAATCACCAAAGTAAATCTTCCCACCAGAAAGAGGCTGTGATGAAGTACATCCTGAATTATCTGGAGCACTAATAGTTATATCAAAACTTTCACCTTCTTTCAAAATAATAAAGCGTTCGGGTGCTTGCTCACCTGTTAATAACGCCTGACGAATATTAGCAATATTCGGACTTCCTTCTACGATAGTTATTTCTTTATCCGCAGCTATTCCACAAGAAACTCTAAAGTTGGATGTTAGATTAAGGCAATTATCTCCAACCTCGTAATTTTCATCAAATTGTGCTTGAATGGTTAGAGAGAGGAATAAGAATAAGGAGATGCATCCTGATATTTTTCCAATCATAATTAGTTGTTTTATGATACTTGATAGTGAAAGATAAAGTTTCTTTGTTTAGCCACCTCGCTGACTGCACACGAATAGTTTTATATGGTTTTTATTGTAAAATATGTATTTTTTTTGTTTTAGTAAAATGAAATCAAATTCTATGGTTTAAAGGCATCGGATAACTCGCAGCTATCCGATCCCTGATTCTAAATTTACGGCATCACATTTTTCGGCATATCCGCCCGCTTCGATTGATGACTAGCAGAATAGACTACTTCCCCTTTCGGGTTTTTGACTTCTACTTCGTAATGCAAACGGTCACCTTTGATCCAGAATGCCCATTTAGCCTTGGCTTCGCCACCTACTTCCGTACCTTCCATATTCAACTTGCCATTTTCATCAAAACGACCTTGTGACATATAGACGCGTGACCAATTGGACATTGGAAAATAGACGGAATTCATCGCGCCAATCGTGTTATTGGGCATATCCATCGTCATCAGACCCGTTGCTTCCGAAAAACGGAATTCACCTTCATCGGTACGGTAATTATCCTTACTATCGATCTTTACGCCACCTGGTATACTTTGTACACTCATTTTACTATTAACGAGTTTCCAACCATCATCATCAGATTCTTTTAAAGTACTCATATCAATTTCCCAATCGCCGATCATGTTTTGTAGCTTGTAGCGTTGGTGAAACTTCTTAAAGTTGTTGGACGCAGAGGCTTCCATGCGGAGGATTTTCCATTGTCCGCCTATCTTTTCGAGTACCCGCGTTTGATGTGGATTTTGATTTTCGGTAAAGGTGACAAATGCCATTTTATCAGCTACTTTGAATTGATAATCCTTTTTTATGGGGAGATCATCAGACGGTTTATTATCTGCAAAATAGGCTTTGGTACTGGCAGAAATTTCCTTCCAACCTTCGGCTACATGGTAGCTATCCGCATAGGTAGAAGGCGAAGTCCACGACACTAGTGCCATTGGACTTTGCACGTAGCAAGCCGCCCATTGGTCATAATCTTGCGCCATGAAGTGTTTGGTTTCATCTTCGATGACTTTTTTAATGGCGGTTTTTTCGGCAGTTAAATTGTCCTGCGCGAAAGCAGTCGAGCAAAACAGCGTGAATAAGGCGAAAAGGATGAATGTGTTTTTCATAAAAATGTTTGTTTGTAGAGGGGGTTAAACCTCTGGTTTTGAATAAAAAATAAGTGATCGATTTTTTTAATCAATCGTTATGATAAAGGTGCAGGTATTTGAGTTTAAATTCAGGTACTCCTGTTGCAATTTCTAGCACAAAATGAACAAGAGACGAGGAAATGTTAGCACAAAATGATCATTGTCGCGAAATTTAAGGGATCGGATAGCTCCGAGCTATCCGATCCCTATATGATTCATTGTCAATTATTTAGCTAAAATCATCTGCTTCGTTTCTACTAACTGCCCATCCACGAGCAAAGAATAGGAGTACGTTCCTTGTGGCAATGCTTTCGCATCCAGTGTAATTTGTCCGTGTCCGTTGCCTTGCAGCATTTCTACTTTGAGGACGCGCCCGTTTTGATCATTGATTTGCAGTTGAGCGGTTTGGGTAGCTTCGGGTAGGAAATACTGGATGGTGGTTTGACCGTTGAAGGGGTTGGGTTGGTTTTGTTGTAATTGTGGTACAGTTAATACCAGAGTATTACTATTTTCCATTTTTTTCCGCCCTTCCATCATTGAAGACATATAAGACTCTAGCTGTTCTAGACGAGATCTTAAGTCTGCATTTTCTTTCTCCAGATTGTCTAGTCGTTCCATATCAGCTTGCACATTTGTACTATTTTTAAACACATTCCCATTTTCATCAATCACTAATAGGGCGCCAATACCCGTCGGAATTTGCTCCAATCTTACATTCCCATTTACGTGAAGTTTAGATTGCGGATTGCTTATTCCTATACCTACATCACCTGCATTTGAGATATGCATCGCATCGAAACTGCTCCCAGCGTTTTGGGTTCTAAATTGCAAGGCAATATTCGATGTTCCTGAATCGTCTCTTCCTTGAATATAAGCCACACCATCATTTCCATCTCCTTCGAATGCATATAGATATAGATGCCCTCTCCCATAATAGTCCCCATCAACGTGTAATTTTTCCTTTGGTGTGACTACCCCAATACCTACATCACCTGCATTTGAAATATGCATCGCATCAAACCCGCTTCCAGCGTTTTGCGTTCTAAATCGCAAAGCAATACTTGATGTTCCCGAATCGTCTTTTCCTTGAATATAAGCTACACCATCATTACCATCTCCTTCGAATGCATATAAATGTAGATGTCCTCTCCCGTAATAATCCCCATCAACGTGTAATTTTTCTTTTGGTGCAGTAACCCCAATACCTACGTCTCCTGCATTTGAGATATGCATCGCATCGAAGCTGCTTCCAGCGTTTTGCGTTCTAAATCGCAAAGCAATACTTGATGTTCCTGAATCGTCTTTTCCTTGAACATAAGCTACGCCATCATTACCATCTCCTTCGAATGCATATAGATGTAGATACCCTCGCCCGTAATAGTCCCCATTTACATGTAATTTCTTTTTGGGTGTAGTAATTCCAATGCCTACATTACCAACTTTATTAATTCGCATTCGTTCTGCAAGGTCACTACCACCAGTGTTAAAAACAATATTTCCTTCATTGACTCCCATGGTAGCATTATTACCACCTCGGTTATGTCCAAGTAGTACCCCTTGCGTCAGCCCTTGAATATAGCCCCCAGCAGTATTGTCTGCTCGGGTGAAATTCAAAAAATTGCTAATATCGACCGATAGATTACCATTGTCTATTTCTAAATTCCCACCAATCTTTCCTGCTCCTTGTACATCCAAACTTAACTGAGCCGATAAGCTAGTCATGCTAAAAATAAAAGCGCCGAAAATCAATAAATACTTGTGTTTCATGAATAATCTTTTTTAAAATGACTAAAAATTATAATAGCTAGAGTTGCAAAAAACACTATCGCTAGCGTGCAGGTAAAGAAACCCCTCCAGGCACTAGCAAATAGGAATTATACAAACCTCTTTGCTATAATAATGTAAAGCCGAGTCATTTCAAAAATATTCATATTTTTATGTTTAATATTTGTTACAAGATTACTATTGAGGGAGAGTTAGGGATCGGATAGCTGTAGTTATCCGATCCCTGAATATTTGCTTATCGTTGAATAACAAACTTCCGCAGTACGTAACTTCCATCCGCTTGTACCAGTCGTAGGACATAAGTTCCATCAGACAAGTCGTTGGTAGTAAGTGACAATTGATGATTGCCCGCAGCTAAATTTTGGATTTGTTTAGTAATACGTTGTCCTGTAAGATTCAAAATTTCAAGTTGCATTTGCGCTGCTGTTGGCAAAGCAAAATTCACATTGAGTTCATCTTGTGCAGGAACAGGGAATACATTTTGAATGGCAAATGTCTTTGGTGTTTCTCGTTCGATTAGAATCGTATTAGAAAATGTTTCCGAACCATCTAAATCTATAGTACGGATCCGATAGTAAGCGCGACGAGCGGGCTGTTCGTGTAGCCATTGGTAATAGCTACTCGTACCTGCTTCAACTTTGCCGATTTCCTCGAAAGCTTTACCATCTTGGGAAGTTTCGATGAGGTGAACTTCGGTGTCGTATTCGTTGGCTACTAGCCATCTAAGTTGGTTGCCTTTAGCTAAGGGCGTACCTGTGAAAGAGAGAAAATCAAGTGGTAAGGGAGCAGTACAGCTGGCGTCTTGAATAACTGGTGCGCCAATTACCCAATTAGAAAAACTGCTGTTTTTTGCCATATTAAGTAATTCACCATCACTGGTACCTGCTTGATCCTTAATTGTTGTAATTGCTGTATTGTGGCCACTAACAATACCTTCATTCAAACGAAAATAGCTCACTAAATTTGCCTCATTTCCACTGAGCTCACGATTGCGAAAGGCATTGATTTGCTCCTGAGTACGAATGGTATTCCAGACTCGTACATCATCTATGCTGCCATTAAAATATTGATCCCCTGCAAAATCCCATTTTCCTCCAAGGTCT
>JBGCES010000586.1:0-18628 GCA_045106545.1 Saprospiraceae bacterium | reverse complement strand
ATCCCCAATCCAATTTCCAACATCCATCTACTTACTACTTAACTTCAAAGAAACTTCCTTCTTCATAGTTTGTCAAAACGACCTTGCTTTCCTATTTTCGCGGCAGTTTGAAAACTGTATTATGATGAAAATTGCCGTCTTTCCTGGTTCTTTCAATCAATTGACAATGGGTCACTACGATATTCTTCAAAGAGCATTACCGCTATTTGACAAAATCGTATTGGCAATTGGAGTAAATCCAAATAAAACTTACGAATATACCATCGAACAGCGGCGTGCTGATTTGGAGGATGTATTTTGCAATGAACCTAAAATTATTACCGCTACTTACGAGAAACTAACGGTTGATTTTTGTAGGAAAATAAATGCTAAGTTTATTATTCGTGGTTTGCGAAGTGCAAAAGATTTTGAATACGAGCAACCTATTGCTCAAATGAATTATTTGATTGGGGAAGGTATCGAAACCATTTTCCTTTCTGCACAACCGCAGTACTCGCACATCAGTTCGAGTATCGTTCGCGAAATCAAAACGCTGGGCGGCGAAGTCGCGCAGTTCTTACCAAAAAAATAGCGGGAGGCTTGTGTGAAAGTTGTTTGTATGATTGCAAAATTGTGATTCGAAAACAACTTTTAAACCACATTCACACCACTTTTAAACTACGTTAATATATGTCTGACAAGAAAGTAATTTTTTCCATGGAAGGGGTGAGTAAAATCTATCCACCTTCCAAAAAGGTATTGAATAATATCTGGCTATCGTTTTATTATGGAGCTAAAATCGGTGTGTTAGGATTGAACGGATCTGGTAAGTCAAGTTTATTGAAAATTATCGCAGGGATTGATGATAACTTTCAAGGGAAAGTGACTTTTGATAAAGAATATAAAATTGGTTATCTCGCACAAGAACCTGAATTGGATGAATCCAAAACGGTAAAAGAAGTGGTGCAAGAGGGCGTTCAGCACATCGTAGATGTCGTGCAAGCTTACGAAGATATTTCTAATAAACTTGCCGAACCGATGGACGAAGATCAGATGATGAAACTGATCGGAGAACAAGGAGAGTTATTGGATCAGATGGATCAATTAGATGGTTGGAATCTTGATCATACCTTGGAAGTAGCGATGGACTCTCTACGCCTACCGCCCGATGATGCTAAAGTGAGTGTGCTGTCAGGTGGAGAACGCCGGCGGGTAGCTTTGTGTCGATTATTACTGAGCAAACCCGATATTTTATTGCTCGATGAACCGACCAATCACTTGGATGCAGAGAGTGTACACTGGTTAGAGCAGTATTTAAAAAGTTTTCCGGGAACGGTTATCGCCGTGACGCACGATCGTTACTTTTTAGATAATGTTGCGGGCTGGATTTTAGAATTGGATCGCGGCGAAGGTATTCCGTGGCATGGGAATTATAGCTCTTGGTTAGAGCAAAAGGCGAATCGTTTAGAAAACGAAGAAAAGCAAGAGTCGAAGCGTCAAAAAAACCTAAAACGCGAACTAGAATGGTCGCGCTTATCGCAAAAAGGGCGGCAATCACGTGGTAAAGCGCGGTTGAATGCCTATGAAAAAATGAAAGGCGAGTCGGTGAAAGAGAAAGAAGCAAGACTCGAATTGTATATCCCTTCTGGTCCGCGTTTAGGAGGTGAAGTGATCAACATCAATAATGTCACGAAGTCGTACGATAATCGGGTATTGATGGAGAATCTAAGTTTCAAAGTACCTAAAAATGCGATTGTTGGTATTATTGGACCCAATGGGGTAGGGAAGTCCACGCTTTTTCGGATGATTATGGGCGAAGAGCAGCCAGATAGCGGAAATATCGAAATCGGAAGTACAGTAGAACTGGCTTATGTAGATCAAAAGCACAAAGATCTATTACCTGAAAAGAGTATTTTTGAAGTAGTTGGTGGCGGTGATGATTTTATCCAATTGGGTAATTCTGAGGTAAATGTGCGCGCATATATTAGTCGCTTTAATTTTGCGGGTAGTGATCAACAGAAAAAGGTTGGTGTTTTATCAGGTGGAGAACGAAATCGGTTGCATTTAGCGATTACACTGAAAGAAGGTGGTAATGTAATTCTACTAGATGAGCCAACCAACGATATTGATGTAAATACTTTACGTGCTTTGGAAGAAGCAATCGAAGATTTTGCAGGTTGTGTAATGGTAATCTCTCACGACCGTTGGTTTATTGACCGTTTAGCAACACACATACTTTCTTACGAAGATGATGGAAACTGGGTGTTTTTTGAAGGAAATTATAGTGCTTATGAAGAGAAGAAAAAGGAGCGACTTGGAGATGTTTCACCTAAACGCCCACGCTTTAAAAGTCTACTATAGTCTTTAATCAATTCCAGCGGAGCGGTGTTATACTACTGCTTGCTGTTCCGCTGGCAATGTTTTTCTTTGAAAAAAATATAGTGATTCTTATTACTCATTTTGGTTCATATTTTTATTAAACCTCCTGTTACGCAGTAGATTTGTTGTTTTATTTAGAAAAAAGTATATTCCTGAAACAAATTTATTTTGTTACCGTTGACAGTAAATAAAATGTAGTTTTATATATTAATAAAATTTTTACTACATTTGCACCGCAATTATAATCCAACCTCACAATCTTCTTACATTGGCTAATCTGTTATTCAATCTACACACATATATAGGTTGAATCTTTCTCTATTTATTTTATTCCATTTTACTTTTTAGACTTCTACGTCCATATCCAAACATAATCTCAAACCGTTTTAACTTATGCGCCTTTATTTCCATTTTGGGTGTAAATGGTTGTTCCTGCTCGTAACTGTATTTGATTTGCAGGGACAAGATTTTATTGCACCAACAACATTAGCCGATTTTAATGATGCTATCCAAGAATTGGATAACAACACACAGTTACAAAATCAAACCCTGCAAGTAAGTGATGATACTTATGGGGTTGTTCAAGGTCCATTTGATTACCCTTTGCTGGTTTCCATTCCCGACAATGCTGATCTAGTTAGTTTAGATGATCGACTAGCTGACGGCAAAATAAATACTGATCTCTGGTATCGGTTGGAGTGGAAGAATGGACAAGAAATTACCGTTAAAGGAGAGTTTTTAATCTCATCTCAATCTACACCTAAGTCTTACGAGCGGTCACCAGTAGAGATGCAACAGATTAAACGTCCTGTTGCTGAACAACGGCTAGTAAAGACTGTGCGTTCGATCCCTGTCAATACTGTCATTCCTACTATTCCCGAGCGTTCCGTAACTCAAATTAGTGGGCTCATCAAGTCTCCGATTTCACATCAATTAGAGCTGGCATTTTCTCGTTCAACTACGATTGAATCTCGCGATGAAATCGTTACTAATGTAGATTCTGAACTGAACACATTTGCGACCAAAATTTTCATTGAAGAACCACAAATGGTAGAAATAGCTCATGGGGATAAAACCCTATTGATCTATGTAGAGCCAGGGGATGATATTGAAATCGAATTTATAGGTTATCGACCTGAGAAGAATATTCAATTTGCTGGTCAAGGCGGAGCGAATAATAATTATTTGCTCGGTGTTCGGCAGAAATTTGGACCGTTAGAAGAAGACTTATTTACGGCACTCTATTCGACTAGTCCTAAGCAATTTAAACGTAATTTGAATTTGTTGGCCGATGAAAGAATTCAGTATTTAGAACAATACCCAGATCGAGAAGCATTTTCGGAAGGTTTTTACCGCAAAGCAATCAACAGTATTGAGCAGTGGCGACAGTACCACTATTTACGCTATGCGATGGAGTGGCAGTTGGCAAATGAAACCAACGAAATTCCAGTTGAAATAAAAAGCGAAGTAATTTTTTCGGATGGAATTTCAAATTGGAAAACATCCCCATTGGTCAGTCAGGAGTCTGCGCATTATGTTCAGCAGTATTTTGAACAAAAAAAGAAGGGTAATTTGCCTTTTAAAGTAGTTGTTAAAAATCAAGTGCGTAAGGCAATGCTATTGGATACTAATGGAGGAGAGTAGTGAAGGTTATTATTTATTACTATACTCTTGCTTGTACGTTAGTAATATAAGTAGATTGACAGATTAAAGAAGTTAGATAATTGAATATTAGTTGGTTATCTAGCTTCTAATACCTTGTTACTTATTGATATTCAGTACTTTAACCATAGACGATTTACTTGTCGGTCACCTTAATTGCTACTCTTCTAATAAATCTGGGCGGCGTTGCGTAGTACGTTTAACGGACTGATCGTAACGCCAGTCTTCGATTTTTTTATCGTTGCCTGATAGCAAGATTGGAGGTACTTCCCAGCCACGGAATGTAGCGGGACGAGTATAAACAGGAGGAGCAAGTAGGTCATCTTGAAAAGAGTCGGATAGTGCGGAGGTCTCGTCATTGAGTACACCAGGAAGTAGGCGTCCAATCGAATCTACTAAAATAGCAGCCGGCAATTCACCACCTGAAAGAACGAAGTCTCCGATAGAAATTTCGCGAGTGATGTATTGCGTGCGAATGCGTTCATCAATACCTTTATAATGACCACAAACCATTAATAAATTTTCCCTTAGTGACAATTGATTTGCGATACCTTGGTGATGACGCTCGCCGTCAGGAGTTAAATAAATAATTTCATCATATTTTCGTTCCGCTTGTAATTTATCTATACAATTTGCCAGCGGTTCGCACATCATCACCATACCTGCGCCCCCGCCGTACTGGTAATCGTCCACCTGACGATGTTTTCCCAATCCGTACTGGCGCAAATCGTGAATCACAATTTCGAGCAGTCCTTTGTCCTGTGCCCGCTGCATAATAGAATGCTGCAAAGGCGACTTTAACAACTCTGGAAGGACGGTAATAATATCAATACGCATCTACGACGGTTGATGGTCGGCGGTTGACGGTTGACGGAGAGCACGTGAAGAAACTTCTGCCGTCAACCGTTTACCTTCTGCCGTATTCTTATTTAATTTCAATTAATTCAACGTCAAAAACTAAAGTTGAATTAGGTCCAATTTGCCCACCAGCACCACGTGCGCCGTAAGCCAATTCTGAAGGAATGTAGAAACGGTATTTCGCTCCTTCTTTCATCAATTGCAAGCCTTCTGTCCAACCTTTGATTACCCCATTTAATGGAAATGAAGTCGGTTGACCACGCTTGTAAGAAGAGTCGAATACCGTACCGTCAATCAAAGTACCTTCATAATGCACAGTTACTTCATCTGATACTTTTGGCATATTACCAGTACCTTCCGTGATTACTTTATACTGTAAACCACTTTCGGTTACTTGAACGCCTTCTTTTGTTTTATTATCGGCTAAAAACTGAACGCCTTTTGCTTCGTTTTCTTTCAATGCCCGCTCCTGTGCTTCTTTCATATAAGTTTGCACATTTTGATTAGCAGTAGCCATATCAACCTTCAAATCATTTCCAGCAATCACATCTTCAATTGCCTTCGCTAAATCGGCTGAATTGACTTTATCTAAACCTTGTTGTTTTAAATTTTGCGCGACCAAAACGCCTACGCTGTAACTTAATGTATCCATTGTAGCTTCTTTAATATTTGCAACACTTGTAGCAGTGTCGGTAGCTGATTTTGCTGCATCGGTCATTTCCGCCGTCGTCTTAGGCGTACAACTCGCCAGCAAAATTACTATGGTGAATAATAATAAATTTCTCATTTGAAAAAATAGTTTGAAATAGTTTGAAATGGTTTAAAAGTGGTGCAAAAGTAGTTTGAAAGTAGTTCGAAAGTGGATGTCGCTTTCTCGCTCGCGCATTGTCTCCGACAGGTGTGTTAGTGCAACTACTATGCTGGCGCGATGTTTTCAACTCGTGCCTTGTCGTTCACGCACTTACGGCAACTAAAAACTACGAACTAAAAACTACCAACTCCCTTTCACTCACTCCACCGATAACTATCCAGTTCAAAACCTGCTAAATCTAAGACCCGATCCACCACCGTCGCCGCCATTTCTTCAAACGTCTGTGGGCGACTATAAAACGAAGGACTTGCTGGACAAATTATACCGCCTGCTTCTGTCACTGTTTTCATATTATTAATGTGAATCAGACTGAGCGGCGTATCACGTGGAACGAGAATTAATTTGCGGCGTTCTTTTAGAATGACATCCGCAGCGCGCGTTGTCAGATCATTAGAAACGCCCGTTGCAATTCTTCCTAAAACGCCCATCGAACAAGGGCAAACGATCATCGTATCGTACTTTGCCGAACCAGAAGCAAAAGGCGCCATAAAGTCCATTTTATCATAAAAATCAAATGGATAATCGCTAAATTGCCGATTACCGAGTTCATATTCCCAGTTGAATTCTGCGTTTTTACTCATCACAACCCCAACGGCTTTCCATTGCGGGCGCAAATGTACTAATTTATCCATTAAAACCTTAGCGTAAATTGATCCACTACTGCCACCTACTGCAAGGACAATCTTTTTCATAGCAATTGACTGTGGGCAAAGCATAAACATGAACCAGCTCTAATTCTTCCACATTACGAATAGGAACGTACGTTTCCACTTGTAATCATCATATTTTGATGGTCAAATGGTATAATTGTTAAATTGTGAGAGCGGTAAACACCATTTTACGATTTGACAATCACAACCTGTGCCGCTAAGGATCGTTAAAAAAATAACTTATAAATTTTAAATGCTGAAAGTGAATGTCGCGCTCACTTTTACATTTTGTGTTTTACATTTTAAATTTTACATTATCCATAGCGGTACCATCGGCTTTAAAATAACCCTAAAGTAAATTGTCGAAAAGTATTTTAAAATTCGGGATGATCCATATTTCCTCTTTACCTAATTAGTTAAATTACTGCTAAATTAGCTGCGATTTGATTTTTATGTCGCATATCATCCTATTTTTGAGCGTTACTATTAAAAATCTAAATGCTTGTAGCTAACTCCGAACCACTGACATTTGTTTAATAAATAAATCACATCTGCAAAATAAATATTTGCTAAATAGGCATTGTTGTTGATTTTGTAAATGCATATCAACATAAAAATATCACGAACATGAATAAGTTACTTTCTTTTGTCTTTATCATCGGTCTTCTAACTGCTTTTTGTGCCTTTACGCACACACATCCACAAGCCGTAACGGTCACACCCGAATCATCTGCTGCGGAAGTAGAGGATATTAAGTGGTACACGTTTGAAGAGGCAGTAGAAATGAACAAAACGCAGCCCAAGAAATTTCTAGTGGATGTTTATACCGATTGGTGTGGCTGGTGTAAAGTGATGGATAAAAAAACCTTTACGGATAATAAAGTAAAAGCGTATGTCAACGAGCATTTCTATGCAGTGAAGCTAGATGCAGAGCAAAAAGAAGCAATTCAATTTAATGATAATAAATTTGAGTTTATCGCCAATGCTGGAAAGCGTGGTATTCATACCTTAGCTTATTCTTTATTGGACGGTAAAATGTCATATCCTTCCATCGTTTACTTAAATGAAAAATTTGAACGCATCGCGATTGCGCCTGGTTATAAAACGCCCGAGCAAATTATGGGCGATTTGACGTTTGCAGCGGAGGAGCAGTATAAGAATTAAGATTGTAGTCGGAAGTTTGTAGTTTTTAGTTGCTGTGCTAACTTGAACATTACAGCACTCACATTACCAATCTGATTTGAAAATATCATATTAGCAAATCATTGTAACAACAAACCTTTAGTTAAATTGAAAAGGTCAAATATTCGAAAGGATATTTGACCTTTTTGTTTTTTAATCAGCTTAAACGCACAAAATAATTAAGATTGAGCTGATTATAAATTTATTTACAGCTTAAAAGTGTTATATTTGCATAGATTAAGCTGGTTTAAATTTTTTAATCAGCTTAAAGTAACTTGAATAATTGACTTTTAGCTGAATATGGAGCAAATATCATTTATAGGAAGAGAACAAGAGCAACTCACGCTAAAAAAAGCACTTCATTCTAATGAAGCTGAAATGGTAGCCGTAATTGGAAGGAGGCGAGTTGGTAAAACATTTTTAATTAAAAATACTTTTAGTGAAGTGATCGCTTTCCAAATGTCAGGCATTCAAAATGCGACGCTTGAACGTCAGTTAGAGAACTTTGCTTATCGGTTATCTCTGTTGAAGGAACAGGAAGAAAAATTACCAACGCCTAAAAATTGGTTTACTGCTTTTACTCAGTTGATTGACTTTTTAAGAGTTCAAAAAAATGACAAAAAATACGTTGTTTTTTTTGACGAGTTGCCGTGGTTAGCAGGACGAAAATCTGACTTTATTCAAGGGTTAAGTTTCTTTTGGAATAGTTGGGCGGTTGATCAACCGATCGTTGTGGTTATTTGTGGTTCGGCTGCATCTTGGATGGTGCAAAAAGTTGTAAATGATACTGGTGGTTTACACAATCGAATAACTCGTTTGATAAAACTGCAGCCATTTACCTTAGCAGAAACGGAAGCTTACTTTGAGAGCCGTAATATTCCCCTCAATCGCTACCATATTATTCAAATTTATATGGTGTTGGGAGGAATACCACACTACTTAAAAGAGGTGGAAGCGGGAAAGAGTGCAACTCAAAATATCAATGATATTTGTTTTTCGGATGGTGGTTTATTGCAAAATGAATTTGCCAATCTTTATCCTGCATTGTTTAATAATGCCGATAACCATATTAGTATTATTCGAGCGTTAGCAACCAAAACTAAAGGAATGTTGCGATCCGAAATTAGTCGCGTAAGTGGAGTGAAAAATGGTGGAACGCTGACTAAAACTTTGGATGAATTAGAATTATCAGGATTTATAACCTCTTACTATGCTTGGGGTAAAAAGTCGAAAGGAAAGTTATTTCGATTAACGGATGAATACTCGCAGTTTTACCTCTATTTTATTGAAAAAAATCGCATGGAGGGCGACGATACTTGGCAATATATTAGTCAGACTCAAACATATAAATCGTGGAGTGGCTACGCTTTTGAAAGTATTTGCATTAAACATTTGCCACAAATTAAAAGAGCGTTACAGATTGGTGGTATAAATGCACTTTCTTCTACTTTTTATAAAAAGGGAACGTCAACGGATAAAGGAGTACAAATTGATTTGATTTTAGATCGAAAGGATCAGGTGATTAACCTTTTTGAGATTAAATTTTACAATAAAGAATTTGTATTGAGTAAGGCTTATGCCGAAATGTTGAGAAGAAAAATGAATGTTTTTCAGTCCGAAACTAAGACGAATAAATTACTGCTTTGGATTATCATTGCACCCTTTGGAATGAAACAAAATCAGCATAGCCTAGATTTAGTATATAACGTTTTGGACTTAGATGCTTTATTTTGATAAAAAATACCTTTTGCTACTTAAAATCCTCTACCAAGATCCTCACCTCGTCGCCATCAACAAACCCCACGGCTTACTCGTCCATCGCACTAAAATTGCGACAGACGCGACGGAATTTGCTTTGCAATTACTCCGCGATCAAATTCAACAAAAAGTCTTTCCCATCCATCGGCTAGATCGCAAAACAGCGGGTGTTTTACTCTTTGGATTAAATAGTGAAGTCGTTAAAATTGTACAGCAAGCGTTCATCGAACGACACGTGCAAAAGCGTTATCTCGCCATCGTACGCGGCTATTTTCCTGATGAAATTAAAGTGGATCATCCGTTGACTAATGATCGCGGTAAGACGCAAGAAGCGGTTACTTTTTTTAAAAAAATCACGCAAACGGAATTAGACTTACCTTTCGGCAAATATGCCACTTCCCGTTATTCGCTCATCGAAGCCTTTCCACAAACGGGACGGATGCACCAGATTCGTAAACACCTTAATCATTTGCGTCATCCGATTATTGGAGATCGTCCGCATGGTTGCAACAAGCAGAATCGATTATTTTTGGAAAAATGGCAGATGAAGAGGATGATGTTGCATGCGGAGTCATTGCAGTTACCGCATCCCTTAACAGACGAAAAGTTAATTATCAAAGCCGAAATATCATCCGAATTTCAACGCATGCAAAATGAATTAGGCTTATTGATAAAGTGTTAAATAGTATTGGATGGGCATTGTAAACGCGCAAATTGAAGTTTAAATCGTATCTTTTTATCACAAAAATTTCATTTTAGCTATGATGCGATACCTCGTATTTGTTATTATTTTTTGCTCTACTTTTGCTGCACAGGCGCAGCGTAATTATTTAAATGTAAGTGCTGGACTTCAAACCTATAATCAAGTTGGTAAATTAGGAGTGGTTTCAGTTGGGACGGCTATCAATGCTCCAGCTGTAGTTACTTCATCTACCGCCATAGGTTCTCGTCCAATTTTTGGATTTCAGTATGCTCATTTGCAAACTGGTGGTAATGTCTTTAAATTGGGTCTTCAGTATGCGGAATCTACTTACATTATTAATCAGCTAGAATTTACTAGAGCTACCGATGGCTCGATTACATTAGGAGATGTGTTTGAACCAGTCGGTACGGCGCAAAGCTATTTTGTGCAAGTAGCTACAGATTTCGGAGTACCATTATTTAAAAATGGAACGAACTGGCAGTTTTACGCTGCGGGACGAGCAGGAGCACAGTTTGAAGGTTATTACCAGATGACGGATATTGCAACCGTATTTCCTAGCGAAATGGAAGCAATCAGTCTTTCTGTAGCTGTTTCTCCCGAATTGGCTTACACCTTCGCTAATGAAAAAGTACGTATTGGCTTTAATCCTGTCTTGCAATTTTTCCGAATGGGAACGGAGCGGGAGCGGATTGGAGATCCTAATTTGAATCAGCAAGAAAGAACTTCTAGTGGATTTGGTTTGGAACTCTTTGGTAATCAGGTTATTAACTACGATCTGCGCGTAGGGTTTTTATTGTAAACAGCATTTATTACGCAACGCGCTACGTCCGTTGTCTTCCCGACAACGAACGTATTTAAATCAGAAATACCTTCAACGTCGGAAAGACGTTGAAGGTAGAAAACCAAAAAAGCCTCTTCTCGCAAATGCGAAAAGAGGCTTTTATATATTCAAGTTGTCTGTTTTTAATCTAAAGCGGCAACTACCAACTCCAAACTAAAAACTACCAACTATTCTTACATCATGCCAGGCATTCCACCACCACCTGGGTGCATGTGCGGAGCTTCGTCAGCAGGTTGGTCGTTGATCACACATTCAGTCATCAATACCATACCAGCGATAGAACCAGCATTTTCCAAAGCAATACGCGTTACTTTAGTTGGGTCAATAACACCCGCTTTTTTCAAGTTTTCGTACTTGCCTGTACGTGCGTTATAACCGTTTGCATCTTTACGATTCAATACGTTTTGTAACACTACTGAACCTTCTGCACCAGCGTTATTAGCGATAGTACGTAATGGAGATTCCAATGCTTTACGAACGATATCGATACCGATAGTTTCGTCGTCGTTCACGCCTTTCATGTTGCGCAATGCTTTTACCGCACGGATTAAAGCAACACCACCACCAGCTACGATACCTTCTTCTACTGCTGCACGAGTAGCGTGTAAAGCATCATCTACGCGGTCTTTCTTCTCTTTCATCTCTACTTCCGTCGCTGCACCTACGTATAATACTGCCACACCACCAGCCAATTTAGCTAAACGCTCTTGCAACTTCTCGCGCTCGTAATCAGAAGTCGTTGTTTCGATTTGCTGTTTGATTTGACCGATACGAGCGTTGATTTGCTCTTGGTCACCGCTACCGTTTACTACAGTTGTATTGTCTTTGTCAACTGTAATTTTTTCAGCAGAACCTAAGTGTTCCAAACCAGCATTTTCTAGTTTGTAACCTTTCTCTTCGCTGATTACTGTACCACCAGTCAATACTGCGATGTCTTCCAACATTGCTTTACGACGGTCACCGAAACCAGGCGCTTTTACAGCAACTACTTTCAAAGAAGCACGTAAGCGGTTCACTACCAATACACCTAATGCTTGCGACTCAATGTCTTCAGCGATAATCAATAATGGACGACCAGCACCGACAGCTTTCTCTAAAATCGGCACGATGTCCTGCATATTAGAGATTTTCTTGTCGTGGATTAAGATCAACGGATTTTCGTATTCCGCAACCATCTTATCTGCATTGGTTACAAAGTATGGAGACAAGTAACCACGGTCAAACTGCATACCCAGTACTTCTTCTACGTAAGTATCTGTACCTTTTGCTTCTTCTACAGTGATAACACCATCTTTAGAAACGCGCTTCATCGCATCTGCGATTAAAGAACCGATCACGTTATCGTTGTTAGCAGAGATTGCACCTACTTGTTGGATTTTTTCAAAGTCATCACCGATTAACTCAGACTGACCTTTCAAATCTTCTGTAACTGCTTTTACTGCTTTATCCATACCACGCTTCAAGTCCATTGGATTAGCACCAGAAGTTACGTTTTTCAAACCAGCAGTAATCATCGCTTGCGCTAAAACGGTAGCCGTTGTTGTACCATCACCTGCCACATCGGCAGTTTTAGATGCTACTTCCTTTACCATTTGTGCTCCCATGTTCGCAACTGGATCTTCTAATTCGATCTCTTTTGCTACAGTTACACCATCCTTAGTTACTTGTGGCGCACCAAAACTTTTTTGGATAACTACGTTACGACCTTTAGGGCCTAAGGTTACTTTTACTGCGTTCGCTAATGCATCAACACCTTCTTTCAATTTAGCGCGCGCTTCACTATTAAAGCTAATATCTTTAGCCATGATTAAATTTTTTTTGATTAAAAAATTAGTATGGTGACAATTGTGCTATTGAGCAATTGTGACAAAAAGGACACAATTTAACAATCACACCATTACACAATTTTACATTTTAAACCTTTACTTATGGTTTAAAATAGAAAAGACACTTCAGTAGTTTATAATACCACCAAAATGTCATCTTCGCGCATAATCAGGTAGTCATTACCTTCGTACGCTAATTCCTGTCCAGCGTACTTACCATATAATACGGTATCGCCTTTTTTAACAGTCATTTTGTTACCATCTTTACCAGGACCAACTGCGATAATTGTACCGCGTTGTGGTTTTTCTTTAGCAGTGTCAGGAATAATAATTCCACCTGCAGTTTTCTCTTCTGCCGGAGCGGGTTGAACAACCACACGATCACTAATCGGCTTCATACTCAATAGTTTTTTAAATTGATTAATAGTTAAATTTTAGTTGGGGTGAAGTACAAATGATTAGCGTAAAAACTAAAATAGTAAGAACAGTTTTTTGATTTCTTACTTTATAATCTATACTTGTCTTCACAATTTGACATATAACATACGTCAAAATGGAAAGTTTTAGTCATAGATTGTGCCAATGCGATTTTTTATGTCAATAAGGCAGTTTTTGTCAGGTATTCCAATGTTTTTTATATTTGACAGACATTTTTTCAGTCTTTGTTGCCATTTTTTGACAAACATGACAGTAAAAAATAAAAATTTATCAATTATAACTATATATTGTTTTTGATGCAGTAATTCGCTCTGCAAACCTATTTGTTATCCAATATGACGAAAACTGCTATTTGTATTATCCAGAAGGATGATGAAAATTTATAAATATGTCATTATTGATAAAAGAAATCGCATTTTATTTACGTTCATCAAGCTGACATCTTGCCATATTTTCCGATTACTACAAATTCAACTATGAAATCATCCTTGTTTGCCTTCCTATTCGTACTGTCTGTAAATTTTGGACAGGCACAAACCACTGATACTATTCCTCTTCAATCTACGAAGTCCGTTGCGGAAATGCTGGATATGCTTAGTACGCAAGTAGGTATCGCAGATGCGCGATATTTTGCTGAAATAATGGGAACAACGCCGGGTGTAGGAAGTAATGCAGCGCAATTATTAGCCGCACAAAGCGTCAAATCTTACATGATGCCACCCCGTGAGGCAAATGGAAAAAATCCGATGGAAAGCTATGCCTTAGCAGCTTGTCTGGAATTTTATATTAATCACAATCAGAATTATAAGGTTAACTTATCGCCTGATTTTTTGATGTTGAGTTTGCGGAACGGAGAGCAATTGCCGCAGTTAAAAGATGGATTTAAATTCTTAATAGAAAGCGGAACGGTCAGTGCAGCAATTCTTCCTTACGGAGCGACGGCTATGTCATCCGCCGTTTATGCTACGCAGAAATATCAAATTAAAAATTACTTACATTTATTTCGGATGGACAGTAAGCCACGACAAAAGATCTTTGAGACGCGTCGGGCATTAATGCGCGGACATCCTGTGCTCTTACAACTGAAAATTGATGACTCGTATTTAACTTTAAAAAATACGCGTTATTGGACACCATCTGTCAATACGTCAGATTCAGAGCAATTGGAAACTGTGATTGCCGTAGGATACGATGAAGATTTGGAAGCCTTTGAATTGCTAAGTTTTCGCGGAGCTGGCTGGGGTAATGCTGGCTATATTTATATCGATTATGATGATTTTGGAAAATATGTGGAGGGTGGGTATGTGGTAGTGTATCGGGAGTAGGAGTTGGTAAATGTAATGACAGAATTAGTAAATGATGTAATGAATGAATTCACCCTAATAATCAGATAATGTAAAATTTAAAATAGCCCGCCCCGAAGCATTTCAGAGTTAATTTTCGAACGTTCTCAATCTGCACCCGAGCTATGTGGCATAAATTGCCAACTGCCTCAATCCGTTTCTTTAACAATAAAAAATTCTACTGATTTAGGGGTGAAATATATCGACGTGACCGCTTTAGGTTGTTGGGTAATGATAATTGGGGCGGTATTTTTTTCATCATTTAATTCTACACCTGCGAGATCTACTTCTGCGCGAAAATCTGCTTGGGTAATTGCATTAAAATCCTTGATACCTACCGTCGCATTGATGCGAATTTTATTAGGAAATATCTTCATGCTATCTGGCGCATTTTTTACTACTACATCAATAAACATTGATTTTTCGGTCAATTGCTCAATGGGAACAACTATTTTTGATTGTTGCGGCGTGACCAATAAACCCGACCATGGCGAAGGATGTAAAGAAATAGTATGTTCGCTAGTTTGTTGTAAATCAGTGAGTTGTAGTGGAAGCGTTTCCCAATCATCTAACGAATCTACTAATGACGCTGGACCAGAAATCAGAACACTATCAGGAATAAGTTGAATGCTGTCAGAAAGATGATAACCTGCTGCGGTTTCAATATTTTGAATTAATATGATGGGAATCGTTTTCTGATCGCGTTCTTCCGTTTTTAACGGAATTTGATTCAAATCGAGTCGGACAACTTTTAACTGGCTAGAAGTGAGTGCATCTTCAACGGCACTTTGCAGCTGTGCCTGACCCAAAACACTAAGGTCTTCATTGACTACATCAATGTTAACTTCTGGTTCAAAATTGGCGAAATATTCAAACATTAAATCCCAACCGCGACCGCTGATGGTCGCATATAAATGGTCTGGAGGCATTTCTATAAATGCTTGGTTGGTCGGAATCTGGTAGGTAGGATGAAACGTTTTTAGGGTCGAATAATTTGCGGACAGCTTAACTAAAAACCAACAAATCAAGGATAAACCCATGCAAAACAAGAGCAAATGGCGATCTTGCTGGAGGTTAGGTTGGAGGCGATTACGTAGATTTTTTAATATCCGCTGTAGCCACATTTATTTTGTTATTTAAATAGTTATTAGTTATCAATAACTGCTTTTCTAAGCCAGTTACCGATAACTAATAACTGATCACTATGCTCTATTGTTTAATCACGCGCACGGCTTCAGAAACTTGTTCCGCTGCTTCGATGCTAATGAAATAAACCCCTTTTGCCAATTGCTCACCAACAGTGACGAAAGTTTGCTGGCTGTCTAGTTGTACCGCATCTACTTGCTGACCAATCGCATTAAAAATGCGCAATGTCGCGTCCGCATTAAAACTTTGCAAATCAAAATCTACTCGCATACCTGCTGTAAAAGGATTAGGGTAAACAGCAATCGCTAAGTCTTCTAAAGGCAATGTTTCTACGGAAGTAGAAGAATCGTTATTGATCACCTCAAATGCATCCACACCAGCTTCTACCAAGTGTCCAGAGGCAGCCGCATCCGCAGTACGGAAAATAACGGTCATATTATCGGTTAACTCAACAAATTCATTGATGCTTTCTAATACACCTCTTCGCCATAGTGGAGAAGAAGTAGAGTAAGAACCTAACAGTTGAGTATCCGTACCATTACTGACAAATACTTCTAATTGGTCATTTGGTGCGCCGTTACCACCTTGGTTAAAGAACCAGTAACGGAATTCAATCGTTGGGTTGACATAGCTACTCAAATCCATTACTGGAGAAGTCAAAATGGTTTCTCCATCATCAACATCATCCGCACCTGCTCCGCCACCAGCATTACCAGTTACGTAACATTGGTCACCTAAATCGTTTCCAAAATCATTATCTGGATTAGCTGCGCCGCCTTGGAAGTTCGTACCAACGGGCTCTCCACGTTCCCACTGTCCCGTTGGAGCGTCGCCGGTTACTGTCCAGCCTAAATCTAAAATGAAATCATCTTCATAACCTCGTTCTAATTCTACTACTAATGCTTGATCTACACTTACATTGGCAGTGGTTGCAACCTGCTTAAAACCCCAAGAACCTGCAAAAATATCATATTCACCTTCTAAAACATTTAGAGCGAAAACACCATTATCATCAGCTATTGTTTCGTAAGTCACTTGCTCGTTAGTAATAACTATTTGAGCACCTCCTACTGGACGCATATCTTCAGTGCGAATTGCTGAACCGCTGATCGCAAAAGTCTGTAAAGGTGATAATGCTACGTCTAAGACGATATTTTCACCATTTGCTAAGGTTGTTTCTACGGTTTTAGAATTGTAACCTACGCGGGAGAAAGTAACGTTGTAAGTTCCTGCCTCTGCCAAACCTGTTTTGTAAATACCCATCAAATCTGTGCTGCCCATATTTGGCTGCTCAGAGTCAATCGCTACCGTAACATCAGCTAAAACATCGCCGCTTACTTCATCCGTTACCGTACCTTCTAGGCGTGCCGCCCGTTTCAGAGTTGGTGTTAAAACGAATAAACCATTACCGATATCAGATACTAATACGGTACCTGATGGTAAAAATGGATATAATCCCCATGCGCCAGAGAAACCACCGTCGCCACCAACGAAAGAATCAAAATTTCCTACTTCGATTAAGTTATCAGGCTGTGAAGCATCTACGATACGACCACCATCGGTATAGTAAGAAATCAATAAGTAATCATCATAAACATGTACGTTATGAGGAATTACGCCTCTACCAATCGTTCCGATTGGACGATATTCATCTAATAAAATAATATCTGTCGGGTCAGAAACATCGTAGGCTGCTACTGGTGCATCGCCCGTTTCATCCGTAGTATAGGCTACGTTGCTATCGTCCGATAACCAAATGTTGTGCGTAAAATTGGAAGGTGTATTTGCAGAACCTAAACGAACAGGATTCATTTTATCCGTAATATCGTAAATGGTCATAGAACCCAAGTAAATTTCAGAAGCGTACATTAAGTCATTACGAGTAAAAACATCATGTGCATAAATAGCTGGTCCATTGCCAACATATACTGGATTATGAGGATCGGTATCTACATCGGCGTAGATGATACCACCTTGATTCAAGTTCGAACCAGCAATTTGTAAAAGACCTTTTTCATCTACAAATAAATTATGGATAGAGTTAAGTCCACCACCTAGTTCAGGCAAGTTCGGTTGCCAACGGTAATAATCAATAGAGTCAGGTAGGGAAGAAAGGTCAATGACTAATACTCCACCACTTGTTTCATTACTCACATAAGCGTGGTCTTTCCAAGTTTTAATATCGCGCCAAGTCGAAGATGGACCTGGGATAAAGTGTACTTCTTGAGCATTGTCGGGATCTTCTAGACTAACGATTGATAGTCCTGTTTGTAGTCCAACAAACGCATATTCAACGCCGGTATCAGGATCTGCCCAACCCCAAATGTCATTGAGTGAAGCGTTGTATTGTAAATTTGAACGTAATTCAACATTGAGAGAAGGGAAATTGCCTTGAGCTATCAAACACTGACAACTTATAAGGGCTACAATAGCAAGTAAAATTCTTTGCATTTTTAATTTTTAACTTTAATAATTAGGTGATGTAAATCTTGAAAGGTTTTAGATTTTTTGACAAATTTCGTGTTATAAATAATTATTTGAGAAAGCGACCATAGAGTAGCACTGAGAACAGTTGCCGGCTGACGCTTTTGCGTGATTTGTCAAAGAATCAAATTTTAAAGATTTTGGTTTTATTATAAAGGATAGTGAACGCACAAATGTACATCAATTATTTCTTCTCGCTGCGGTTAACCACCATAACCGTAAGTCGGCTGACACATATCAACCTGTCATTATCATCCGTGATTTTAATTTCCCACCAGTGCATCTTGCGCCCTAGCTTAATCGGGCGGCAAGTACCGTAAACGTAACCTGATCTAGCCGACCTCAGATGGCTGCAATTTAATTCTGTACCGACTACTTGCTGTTCCATTGGGTTATCCACACACATGGCAGATGCCGAACTGCCCAATGATTCCGCCAATACCCCCGATGCGCCTCCATGTAGTAATTTAAAAGGCTGATGGGTACGCCGATCTACGGGCATTTTTGC
>JBGCES010000585.1:0-7381 GCA_045106545.1 Saprospiraceae bacterium | reverse complement strand
CCAGTAAATTACGTTTTTTACCTTTACTGTTGTTGGTTTGAAAAACGAGTTCGACCGTGTCGCTATGTGCAGGAAAAGGAAAATAAAATAGCCCCGAAGTATCTAGTTCAATCATTTCCGTAAAAGGAAAACCTTGCGTCGCAACGGCACTTAAAAAGTAGTTTTGTAAGTTGTATTTTTTATCTAAAACTTGCCCACTTACGTACAATCCGCGCTCGATTGCGAAGTCGGTCACGGGCAGTTCTTTGGCAGTCGTCTCGGTTAAATCATAACGCCGCCACCCTTGCGTCATCAACAGTAAATCCAAAGCGTAACGCCGCCGAGAGTTGTTCTCAGCAAAGTAATAGGCTGGTTCCTCAATATAGCCTTTTACCTCTGATTCTAACAAGACATGTCGCCAGATATTCGACTCGTAATACCCATCTGTATTGACTTGTTTTACGTCACGTACAGCAATAGAAAAATCGGTTAACGCTTCTCGTGCGGTACTAATATCCAAGGTAATTTCATCCCGAGCTCGATAATCATTTTGCTGCGGACTGACTGTAAAATCAAGTTGACTTGCGCCATTATTATTAAAAATAATTCGTTCGGCAAGTGGCTGCTGACTGGCGTCAAAAAGCGTAAACTGGACGATACCAGCAGGAATTTCATCGCGACTAATTTTTATACTCGTTTCCAGTTGTTCGGCGGGAATACGTATCGCAGATATGATTTCACCCTTTGCCTGAGTAACTAAATATCTTTCTAGTTTATCCGCATCAGCTCCCGTTTTTACATTGACACGCACCAACTTCTCCGAAACACTTTCTACTCGCATTACCGAACCATTTCTCAATGCCAACGGCAACGGAATTCGGCGCATATATTTATCTAATACAGCAGTATAAGTATCTCCTACAACAGGCGTAAAATAGAAAGAACCCATGCCTAGATGTTCACTTTTGAAACGCGCTACTTCCTCCCCTTTTTGATTAACAATCGTTCCCTTAACGGGCACGGAACGTCCATTTTTTGCCACTGCCTTAAACGCCACCCGACTGCGCAATCCATTGATTAGATCACCGCCTTCTGGAAAGAACTCTACATTCGTTTTGGGACGTAAATCTATCGGTATATTACGACGATATATTTTACCATCTCGCACCGCCGTTAATTCTATTTCTGACCAATCGTCTTCATTATTATCTGGAAAAAAAAGTTCTACCTCGCCTTCTCCTTCATTATCCAAAATCATATTTTTCGTAATCAACGCGCCCGTCCCCAACTGCGCGGCATAGCTAACCTGCGCTTGACTTAATTGTACGTCATTGAGGTTACTCAACTGTATGCGTAACTTAACAACCGAGCCATTTTCCCGCTGAACGACCGCCTGCTGCAGCCGCCAGTTGATTTCATTATCTACATTATAAATAGGAATAGATTGATTAAAAAATAAAGCTTCGTCAAAGTTGCGCATCCAGCTCGTATAGGCACGCAGCAAGTAAGTCCCCGTTGTAACATCTTCTCCTAGTTCAATTTCTCCGAAAGCAGCTCCATTTTCGATTTCTATTTTTTTGGTTGCAACCACTCCCCGATTTTCGGCAATTAAATCTACGTACAGAATATTGCTCCAAGGCGTAGGTTGATGACTTAAGCCTTCCAAAACATAGGCACGAAACCACATTGTCTCTTCCGAAGAATAAAAAGGCTTATCTAAATGTAGATATACTTTTTCCTGTGGGACTTGTGCTACATAGTCATAGTGTTTTTCAAAAAGCTGATCCAAGGCAGCAATATTCGTTTTGCCAAAGCGATCCATTTGACTAAAAAGCGCAGTAGCAAATAGGGAAAAGAAGATAGTGTAGCGTACAGTTAAGCGCATAGACTAATAGTTTAAGTAAGGATGAACTTATCATTTCATCGTTACCACGTGTAAAAATGGGACAATAGCAGGTATGATTTGAGCAAGGTATCTTATTTACACATCTAAATTACAAAAAAAGATAGGGTTAGTCAAAATTCATGATTGATTGTTGTCGGCGATTAGCACATTAAGTATTGGTCATAAAATACGACCTGCTCCTCATATTCTACCTGAATTAACAACTGTTTTAGTTTTTTCCTCATAGTTGTGCAGAAATTAGATAAGAGCATTTTCCTCAATATATCACCTAATTTTGTATTAAATCAACAACAATCTTAGCGCTTTTACTCGATAATCATTTTTTATAAATCGTTTTCCCGACACCCAAAAATTATATTCTAAGCAAGAAAACGATTTCATTTTTTTAACTAACAGATATACATTAAAAATGAAGTTACAATTATGCTTAGCCATCTTTATGGCATTGATTTATTCACCCATTTTTAGTTAGCAAGACTTTTCTAAAGCGACCGAAATAGTAGGCAATTACTTGACTACGGAGAGTCGTCACGCCGCTAAAGCTAGTAGCCTAGAATTTGAAGTAGATATGGATGCTACCCGCGTCGGTGGATTGCGACAAATTCATGCTTTACAGCAAAAAGATGGCATCTACATCCGCGAAGGCATCTTAACCCTGACCTGTAATCGCGACGGAAAAGTTTTTCCGATGGACGAGTTTGTTGACCCCGTGGTCAATACCTCTACTGCCAATATCACTGCCGAAAATGCATTACGCGTCAGCTTAAATTTCCACGGTTTTCCCAATGCAAATATTGTAGAATTGCAATGGAAAGATCAGAAGAAAGCTACTGACCAGCACGTAATTTATGACCGCAGCATTATCGCCGCTTCTGACCTGCAAAGTCGCTTGATGTATATTCGTCATAAAGACGAAACGAATTTACGTTTAACGTGGGAAACACAACTACACACCAATGACCGTCAGCACTATTGGGTATCCTACGTGGATGCGCAAAGTGGTGAAATGTTAGAAATGGAAGACAAAGTGTTGCACTGTGATTTTGGTGGTGCTGAATTTGATAATCTTTCGGAGGAAAGCAAAGCACACGAACGCGAACACCACCATCATCGCCATGTAGCATCCGCCGAAATGTGGGATAAAATAGAGCAAGCACGCGAAGTAGTCAAATCCCTTTCACCTGCCTATGGCGAAGCACCCGCAGCAGCTTTTGCAGTTGCCCATACTTACTTGATACTAGATATTCCAAACGAAGCGCCTAATGATAATACCAACGCGAATTACAACGCGATGACAGGTGAAGCAGAACAGACCGAGGTAACTACTGAAGGAGATCCATTGGCTTCCCCCTACGGCTGGTTAAGTACCGATGGCGTAGCTGAAAACAACAACACTAAAGGTAATAACGTCTATGCGTTCTACGATCCTAGTCCTGGTCCTTTGGGTGGCGTACCCAATTCGGGCGCATTGGCAAGCGAAGTAGGCGTAGCGGGTAATAAATTTCTCTATCCTTAGGATTTGAGTCAAGAACCTGAATACCAAGATGGTGCGAGTTTTCCTAATCGCGATGCGGCGATTGTCAACTTATTTTATTGGAATAATTTGATGCATGATGTATTTTATCACTTCGGATTTACTGAAACAGGACGTAACTTTCAAAACACCAATAATTACGGTGCAGATATGCGTGGCGGGGTTGGAAACGATGAATTGCTTGCACAAGCACAAGACGGTGGCGGTGTAAATAATGCTAATATGTTGACTTTAGCGGATGGTGTCAACGGACAAATGCAAATGTACTTGTGGACAGCTTCTTCATTAGCAGAATTAGTAGAAATCAAGATGGTCAGTGCAAACGGTTTAATCAGTGTAGGCGACCGTTTTGAAGCCGTAGAAGGTGCCATGTACTCCGATGCAAACTCTGGTATGGCTAAACTGAGCAGCACCAATTCGATTCAAGACACTGATTTTATTATCGCGCAAATGGGCTGTGGCGAATCGACTAACTGTGGAGGTACTGCAACTGCGTCCTGTAATGATATGACAGGTAAAATTGCCTTGATTGATCGCGGTGGCTGTTCGTTTGTACAAAAAGTATATAACGCTCAATTAGCAGGTGCAGTAGCAGCTATTGTGATGAATAATAATCAAGCAAATCCAGACGAAATAATTGCCATGGGTGGTACAGATCCAGAAGTAAATTTGATTACCATCCCCTCAGCGATGATTAGTTTTAATAATGGATTAAAATTGAAAGAAGTCATCAACAACGGTGGTACTATCAATGGTGATTTAGAACCCGATCCTAACGCGCCTCCAGGTGTAAAACGCGATGGTGATTTTGATAATGGTGTTATTGCACACGAGTATGGTCACGGTATTTCTACGCGTACTTCTCCGCAGACTGCTACGGGTGGTTCATTGAGTGGCGACGAGCAAGGGGGTGAAGGCTGGGCAGATTATTACGCTTTATTTATGACTACGACTAAAAGCGACCTTTTGCCAGCAACGACAGAGCATCCCAATGGTATATTGCCTCCTCGGGGAATTGGTTCTTACGTCCGTTATCAAGATTATGCATTAGGTTCAGGCATTCGTCCTCGTCGTTATTCATCGGATATGTCCATCAATGAATACACTTACACGGGTTCTACCAATAGTGGTTTTGGTGTAACAGCGGGGGAGATTACGATTCCACACGGTATCGGATTTATCTGGTGTACGATGCTATACGATTTAACTCAAAAAATGGTGGATTTATACGGTATGCCTGATGATACGCCACTTGGAATGTTGGTGAATGCTTCCGATAAAATTTTAGAAAATAAGAAAATAGCCCCTACTGGTGTGGATTGCGCGACGGAAGTCTGTCCATTAGAAGCAGGTGGATTTAATACTGCCTTACAACTCGTGAATACGGGCATTTCTATGCAGCCAGCTAGTCCTACTTTTTCCCAAGCACGGGATGCCATTTTAGCAGCGGACGATGCGCTGTTTGGTGGTCTTCACAATTGTGATATTTGGAGCGTATTTGCACGCCGAGGCTTAGGTTTTGGTTCGGATTCAGGTACCAATAGTATAGGTGATGAAACTGAAAGTTATGCTACCCATCCCGATTGTAATCCAGCACAAGTATATTATACGGTTACTAAATCTGCCGCTAGTGGCAGTGGATAACGGCTCGCAATTGACTTACGATATTACGGTAACGAATACTTCGCCAACCATGACCGCAGCCACAGCAGTAGAAGTAAGTGATGAACTCGCTAGTGGAACGACATTTAGTGCTGCAACGGGTGCGCCCTTTGAAGTAGTAAGCAATGTAGTGACCTGGACTATCCCGACTATCGCTGCAGATGAGACCGTTGCCCTAAGTGTTACGGTTAATGTGAACACCCCCGAAGGCGCGACGATTCAAGAAGACTTTGATTTTGAAAGTGGTGCACAGGATTGGGTTGGTTCAGTAGGAGTAGCCAACGCTTGGACATTAAAAACCGATAGTGACGGTCATGACGGCAGTACCAACTACTTTTTCTGTCCAAATACCAACAACAATGAACCTGTTTCTTACTTGACTTACACGCCAGGACTAGATATAAATATGACTGGAAAACAATTGCGTTTCTGGCATAAATTCGATACCGATTCAGGTTTTGATGGTGGATTTATTGAAACGACTAGCGACGGTACAACTTGGGCGCGAATGCCTTTACAGGAAAACGCCTATAATGGTGCGCTAGATTCTAGATTCAATCCTGCTAATGCTGGTCAAGCGTACACCGGTAAAAGAGATGACTATTTTGAATCAGCAGGTACTATTCCTGATAATGCTACGGGTATCCGTTTTGTGCTCTCGGAAGATGCAGGTGGTGGTTCTGGTGTAGGCTGGTGGATTGATGATATTCGGATTGTGACTAATCCTATCAAAATCACCAATATTGTTACCGTTACCGATCCTGTTACCAATGGTGGACGTGTAAAATCGGCAGATGCTTCGACTTTAGTGATTGGAGAAAGTGCGCTAGCAGTTGAATTTTTAAGCCTAAGCGCAGAAGCATTAGAAAATGCCATTAAACTCAGCTGGGCAACCGCTTCAGAAGAAGACAACGCGGGTTTCTACATCGAACGTCAAGCAAAAGGAGAAACAACTTTTACGGAAATCGGCTTCGTAGCTGGACAGAATCAAGCAGCTAATTACTCTTATTTAGATAAAACTGCTTTGGCAAATATCGATTATACTTATCGCTTACGTCAAGTAGATTATGCCGCTAAAGCAAGCTACTCCAATCTGGTATCTGCTATGATTGAACGAGCAGGAGTTACATTTAATGTTAATCCTAATCCTGCTTCTACCTTTACGGAAGTACGTTTAGAAAATGTTTCTGCTGGACAATTAAAAGTACTGAGTACGGACGGGCGTTTGCTACGTTCATACGAGATTGGAAATGATCCTTCGCAGCGCATTCGCGTTGATGTGTCGGATTTAGCGCAAGGAATCTACTTGTTACAATACCAAAATAATACGGAACAAATCGTTGAACGTATTATTGTAAAATAATTTCATTCTAGACACTATTACTTTTTTAAGATTCTTGATAGATAATTACATCGGCAAATGTTAGCAATTTTCACGTTATTCATACTTCGGTGTGAATAACGTGTTTTTGTTTTAAGGAGCGGATAAATTTTAGTCCGCAATCTAACTTTTCGGCAGCTGTCATTCCGACTATGCGACAGACCTCCTATCTTTGAGTTATTTAAAATTAGAAGTGTACAAAGTTTTGAAAATGATGCTTTTTTTGACGCAGATAGACGCAGATTTTTATGATCCAAATAGGTCGTGAGCGACATTAGACATATTTGAATCATAAAAACTTAGCGAAGCGAACTCAAGAAGTAATCATGGCTTGTTCCGCAGCATTACGGAATGAAAGCAGTGTCAAATAAAAACTTCGTACAGTCCTTATTCAAACTTATTTTAAGTCAACTCAACAGATATGAAAAATATTTTTCTCCTACTTTTTTGCTCACTCTATCTGCCTACTTTCGCGCAATTAGAACTAGTCGCCACGCGCGTTTCACCTGATTTGAATAGTCCCGTAGATATTTCTCACGCGGGCGACGGGCGTATTTTTGTGGTAGAACAAGGCGGCGTAATCAAGTGGATGACGCGCGGACAAATCATTGATGTCGGTGAGTTTTTAGACATCGACGGACGCGTGCGTTCAGGTGGCGAACGTGGATTATTAGGATTGGCCTTTCATCCTGATTATGCAAATAATGGCTATTTCTACGTCAATTATACCAATAATGCGGGGCATACCGTCGTATCGCGTTTCTCCGTATCGGCAGACGATCCAGATAGCGCCGATCCAGATAGCGAGCAAATCTTAATGACGGTAGAGCAACCGTTTTCTAATCACAATGGCGGCGATTTGCTCTTTGGTCCAGATGGTTATTTATACATCGGTATGGGCGATGGCGGCGCAGGGGGG
>JBGCES010000584.1:0-2349 GCA_045106545.1 Saprospiraceae bacterium | reverse complement strand
GGATTTGATATTCAAACCTATTGCTGGGAAGGTGGAAATAAGCGCGTTCTATTGATTCACGGTTGGGAAGGACAAGCGGCTAATTTTTCGGACTTAATTCAGAAATTATTAGCAGCAGATTATACCGTTTATGCTTTTGATGGACCTTCACATGGTTTCAGTTCACGCGGCGAAACGAGCCTATTTGAGTTTACAGAATTGGTGGCGGAGATGATTAAAGAATTAAAAATTGACAAACTCGTCAGTCACTCTTTCGGTGGCGTCGCGACGACTTACGCGCTTCATTCTAATCCTAATTTACGCATCGAAAAGTATGCGCTATTGACCACACCCGACAGATTCCGCGACCGCATTCAGAGCGTGTCTGACCAAGTCGGTATTTCTAAAAAAGTAACCGATAAACTCGTTAAACGCTTAGAGCAAGAAACGGCAATGGATGTAAATACACTCAATGTGAGCGATTTTGTGAAGACGATTAATGTCGCACAATCGCTGATTATTCATGATAAAAACGACCGCGTTATTCCCATTCAGCAATCACAAAATGTTTGTAAAAACTGGGAAGTATGCGACCTCATCGAAATCGAAGGAACTGGGCATTTTCGGATTCTGCGTACAGAAAACGTACTAGATCGAGTAGTAGAATTTTTAAATTAGAAAAACATAATTATCTGATTATCATGCATTTGAATGATAAAATTCAAAAAAATAATTCTATATTTCACTCTTCAATTGAGACTACTAACTCCATTACTACCAACTAATATAAAACATGCCACCACGGATTAAAACTGAAAAAGAACGCGAAGAACTGCGCCAACTCATCCTCGATGAAGCCGAACGGACGTTTATTGCCGAAGGTTACGTGGCAACTTCGCTACGCAAAATTGCCAAACGAATCGGTTATAGCGCCGGTACAATTTATTTACATTTTGATAATAAAGACAATTTATTTTATGCGGTACAGGAACGCGCCTTCACTGCTTTTCACAATTACTTGGCTCCACTGAGTGAAGTTGATCCGCTAAGTCGCATTCGCCAAGCAGGAGATCGGTATCTCTCCTTTGCATTAAAAAATCCTGAATATTACGATTTGATGTTCATCCATAGTGCGCCAATGAATGCAATCAAAGAAACAGCAGGCTGGCAATTGGGAACGAAAACATTTGATCTATTGGAGCGAACGGTGCAAGAATGTATGGACGAGGGTTACATGACTCCTGCCGATAGCGAAACGGTCGCCTTTATGATTTGGAGCGCGGTACACGGCATGTGTTCGCTCTACATTCGGGAGCGTCTGACGCGACATTTACCAAACGAAACCGTCGTGATGATGCACAATGCTCAGCGTATGATGCTGGAGCAATTACTAAATCATTACAGTTCAACCCAGCATTCTGACGATTCAGCAAAAAAAAGCATTCCCGCAGGGAAATAACGAGCATTTTTGCTTTGAGAAATCTAGTAAAGTTTGAATTCGGGCGGCGAATTTTTCGTCGCCCTTTTTTGGAGGACAGACATTCTGGTCTGTAAAACATAAAGGAACAAAGCATATTTTTTTATTCTATAAATAAACAGTGTTCAGTAAACTAAAACTATTATGCGTTGGATTATCACCTTATTAATTTTTACACCGCTATTCAGCTACGCACAATCGTCCGTTTTAGACCAGTATGTACAAGTTGGTTTACAAAATAATGCGAATGTACGCACCCAAAATCTGCGTGTAAATCAACAAACAGCAGCTTTAAACGAAGCCAAAGGACTCAATTTACCCCAAGTCAGTTTTAATGCGACTTATTCCATGGCGGCAGGTGGACGGCGATTGGAATTCCCAGTAGGAGATTTATTAAATCCAGTTTATAGCACCTTAAATGATATAACGGGACAAGCGGCGTTTCCGCAAATTGACAACGTGAGCGAAACGTTTCTGCCCCATAATTTTCAAGAGACAAAAATCCGCGTGCAGCAAAATCTCTTCAATCGCGATATTCAGCATAATTACCGCGCACAAGAGCAGTTATTAAATTTAGAAAATGCGAAGCGCGAAACCGTGGCGGCAGATTTAGAAAAAGACATCCGCATGGCTTATGTGCAATACTTACAAGCCAATCGCGTGACCGATATTTATGCGGCAGCGGAAACCTTAGTACGCGAAGTTTTGCGCGTCAACGAGAGTTTGGTTAGAAATGGCAAAGCAACCCGCGATGTGATTTATGATGCGCAATTTGAGTTGGATAAAATCGCGCAAGAGCAAGCGACCGCTCAGCAAAATATTCAAGCTGCCCGTGCTTATTTCAACTACCTTTTACAACGCGATTTGAATGAAACGGTACAAATAGATACGAC
>JBGCES010000583.1:0-5301 GCA_045106545.1 Saprospiraceae bacterium | reverse complement strand
GGCTTTAATTTCTACACGGCATATTCTGATCGCCTCGAACAGCTCATGTTAGATTCTGTTCCTAAGTCCTATTGGGGAGGCAAAGTCAGTCATTTATATCGCTATAATGGCGAAGTTTTTCAACGGGCGTTGTATTATTTGAAGGGTTCAGATGAAGATTGGTTATTGGATCGGGTAATTACGGATGATTTGAAAAATAGTATTGCAGAGCGAAAATTAGATACGATTACGCTCGAGCAGGATTTGTTAAATGATTTAAAAGCAACCGTAGATGCGGCGCAGGCAAAAGGTGTAGAAGTGCAATTAGTTGTTAATCCTTATTTTCCTGCTTATGCGGATAAATTGGCGAATCTAGATGAGTTTATTAGTAGGGTAGAAGAGGTAACGAATATGAAAGTACATAATTACGCGAAAGCGGTCGCGGCGGCGGAAGGATTTGGAGATTTTCAGCACTTGAATAAGGCGGGCAGTCGGGTTTATATTGATCGCTTGCTGGAAGATTCGTTGTTGCTGGGGGGAGAATTTGGCTTGAAAAATCGGTTTAAGAACTTGTTTCAATTGCCCGAATGAATGGAACACATAGGCACAATAGAATGGCATAAGTATTTGATAATCAAAATGCTATGCTGACTATGTGCCTATGTATTTTTAAATTTACACCCACAACACCTTATCCTTCTCATCGTGCCACGACTGATAATCGCCCATAAAGCGCTCATCGATCGCTCCGCGTCGAATTTTTAAGGTTGGAGTCAATAGATTATTCTCTGGCGTCCACGGTTCTTTTGCGACGATGATCGTCGATATGACTTCATGACCGTGCAAGTGGCTATTCACTTCTTTTAGTGTGTCATTTAATTTTGCCGTGACAGCAGCTTGATCTTCTTTCTGTCCAATTTCGGATAGATTGACTAAAGCAATTGGCTGAGGTACACCCAGACCTGCTACACAAATCTGCTCGATTAAATCATTTCCACTAAATTTATCTTCCAAAATAGTTGGTACGATGAATTTCCCCTTGCTCGTTTTAAACGCATCTTTTACGCGCCCTACGATTTTTAAATAACCATCCTCATCCATCAAGCCTTTGTCGCCCGTCCGTAGCCAACCATCATCAAATACCTTCGCGGTTAATTCAGGTTCTTTGTAATAACCTTTCATCACGTAAGGCACACTCATCATAATTTCACCCGTATTGGGGTCAATTTTCGCTGCGCAATTTGGGAATGGCTTACCGATGGTATTCGGCTTATGACCATTTTCGGGCATGAGTGAGAAACCACCAAAATTTTCGGTCATCCCATATACTTCCCGTAGGTTTATACCCAATTTTCTAAAAAACTGCTTTGTAGATTCAGGTGTTATACTCGCTCCGGTTAAGGTCGTATTGGCACGCGAAAGACCTAAACCTTTTTTAATTTTTTTCTTAACCAAACTGGATACAATTGGAATACTCAATAAGCGATTGAGTTTCTTTTGCGGCATTTTGGATAAAATACCCAATTGAAATTTAGTCCAAATACGCGGTACGGCAAAGAAGAAAGTCGGTTGTGTATCTTGTAGATTTTTGGCAAAGGTATCCAAGGATTCTGCAAATGAAATCGGTGCCCCGCCCATTAGCGAACCTAGCTCTACTGCTGCCCGTTCGGCAATGTGATTGAGTGGTAAGAAAGAGAAGAAGGCTGCATCTCTGGTGGTAAAGGCTTTGAGTGTATTGGTCAATTTCTCGTTTCGCGCTATCAAAGCCGCATTTTCGTAATCATGCACCACACCTTTAGGCGTACCCGTCGTTCCACTGGTGAAAAGAATCGACCACATATCCTTAATATTAGGAATGTAATTCTCTTGAACAGGTTCGTTTTGTGCGACTAAATCATTCCAATCTAGTCCGCGCGTCACTTTCGCGCTACCTGGTAAGTGGGGAAATTTGATAATTGGAAAATCTGCGGGCAAACCACCATCAATATTATCCCAAGTGTCGAATTTTCCTACGAAAGCTGCTTTACATTCACTAATTTCCAGTACCGTTTGCAGTTGATCCGAAGCTAAGTTCGGATAGAAGGGCGTGGAAACGTAGCCACCCATCATAATCGCAATATCAGCCATTACCCAGTGGGCGCAGTTTTTAGAAATAATCGCAATGTGATCACCTTTTTTTAGCCCCATGTTACGTAAGGCATTGACCATAGAACGGGCTTGTTGACCTGCTTCTTTAAAAGTGGTGACGTGCCATTTATCCCCTTCAGGTTGTTTTAGAAATGGTGCGTTAGGCTTGTTTTTTTCGTGTTGGTAGAAATACTCAATAGGGGTGATTAAATCCTCATGCAGTCTTGGATCAGTCATTCCGAATGTTTTTTTGTTTTGAAAAAGTAAAAGATAAAAATACTATAAATATTGAATTTGTGAAATATAATTTTGGTAGAAATGTGGTTTTTAGTTTAAAAATTTTGGAAGTACAAATGGAAGGAAAAATACAAAGAGAAAGTAGGCGAAAATAAATTGCTTATTTAGCGCCTAGAATAGGCTAGACGCTATCAGATTTATCAGTGATTTACTTATTCAAAACGGCATAATCAAACCCCCAGAAACCTTTGCGGGTATTAATATTAATCAAATCACCACGCCTAGCATCAGGAAAGATATTGGTTTTAGTACGAATATAGCTCAATGCATCAAAGCGATAAAAAAAGGTATGAAAGGCATTAGGTTTAACTTTTTCTCCTTTTAAAATACCAAAGCGGTCAGTAAAAAAAGGCTCAATTTCGGCAAATTCTACTTGTTCGGCAGCAACTTCTTGGAAGGAAAGTAAACGATTGGAAAGGCTACCAAGCAGCGGCATAAAGATCATGGTTAAAATGATAAAGAAAACATATAACTGAACTTGTTCCGTCAAATCTTCTGCTTCTTTTCTAAAGAAATAACCGATGACTGCTCCTAAGCCTGCGCCAACAAAAAGAGAGAGTACAACTAACTTCTTAACGCCAAAAGTATTGGAGAAATAAGGAAATTCAAATACATATAAAACAATGAGTAACAATAAAAAAATGGCTAAGCTACCATATTTCAAGTATTCCAAACGACTCATTTGCTCTGGTTCGTAGGCGAGTGATTCGTTTAAGTAATTACGATATGTAGAAGTGCTACTCATTAATAATACGGTTGACGGTATAAGATGGATTAGGGCAAACGCATCAAAGTAATGTTAGAAAAAAGAGTCTACTTGTCAGCCTTTTATGTATTAAAAAAATCATTAATTATTTTGATAAAAAGCCTTAGCTTATGATGAATAATACTACTTAAAACGCTTAACAATTAGATTTTACCATAACAAGATTTTGATGCGTTTGCCCTAAAGATGGATAACGGACGCTTATTCTGTCCTTTGTTAATAAAAATAACCTGTCTTATGACCGCTCTCTTTTTTTTGTTAAAAAAATTACAAATAATATTAAAATATAAAATGTGTTTAGAAGATAAATAGTTGTTTATTAGTAGATTAGAATCTATTTTATTGCTGAATTATCAATAAAAAATGACTAGATTTAGCCTTTCAAAGTTACTAAGGAACACTGAAAAAACAAACACTACAGTTTTAAAAAAAGAAATTTTTTTAATTCTTTTGCAGCGTATTACGTCATGGAAAAGCAAAAACTCATCAATATTGTCCGCGAGTTGGTTGGTCAGGCAGAACCTGATCAAGCATTGGAACAACTGATTCCTTTCTTGCAGAACGATCCTGAATATCAAGATTTAGCTAAACTTGCCTATTTAGCGCAAGCTAAACTAGAACGCAATCGACGTGATAAAGACAGTGGGACGATCACACGGGAAAATGCCAATCTGACGGAAAATCTGGTGTTTAAAACTATATTAAATATCACCAACGATCTCGAAAGTGATAATTTTCATCCCAAACGTTATGAAATTCAAGGAAGCCGTATTTCTGGTAACTTACTGAAGGTACTGACAGGTATTTTTATTCTACTCGCCATTGGTCTAGGAACGTGGTTATATATTACTTTTAGAGAAGAACCAGAAATTGTTGACGCGTCCGAATGTCCTCCTTTTGATCCTCAATCTGAATTTAATATTCTACTCTTACCTTTTGAAACGATTGCTGGCGAAAACATGCAAACGCACATTTCGATCAAGCGCCGATTGGCAGATAAAATAGAACAATCTGGCATTAACGTAGATATTGAAATTTTTAAAGATTATTTTGAAAACGATGCCCATGACACGCCTACAGCCACTGACGCGCGTGAAATTGGCGAAAGCTGTACGGCAAAATTGGTGATTTGGGGGACGACTGAAAGTGTGGAAAAAGGAAAAATTGTTTCTACCAGCTATAAATATATTGGTGAACAGGCGGAACAATTGATGTTTCGTAAAATTCGCCTCGAAAGCCGCAACCGCATTGATACCATTACTACTTTATCGAGTATTGAAACGGAAGGCATTTTAACCCAAGATATTGAAAAGATTATTTATACGATTTTTGGTTTAGTTGCCAATCGTACGCAAAATCATGATGCTGCGATTGCAATTTTGGAAGAAGCGAATGATAGCACTTTAGTACAAGATTCTGCCACAGTTTTATTAAATAATATGCTACTGGCAGATTCCTATATTGCAAAAGACAGCACTAAAAAAGCTGAGCAAACCTATGATAAAATTCTTGCTGTCCATCCTGATTATGGTTTTGCGTTAAATAATCGCGGGATTTTAAAATTGAAAAATAACCGCTACGTTGAGGCAATTGAAGATTTTAATAAAAAACTAGAACTTTCACCTGATGATGCGGATGCACTGGCGGCACGCGGAGCGGCTTTTTTAAAGTTAGATGAATTAGAACGTGCAGAACAGGATTTTCAAAAAGCAGGACAAATAGTCCCAGCTAGTCCGGTGATTCAAGAGAGTAAGACGCGATTGGACTCTGTCAAGCACGAGAAAATGCAACAAAAGGCACGAGCAACGGAGGAAATTAATCAAAATAGTAACAACATTGAAGCCCTTAATAAACGAGCAGATGCGAGTGTTACCTTAGGTGATCCTGATCAAGCTATTCGAGACGCAAATAAAGTACTAAGAAAAGATAGCCGCAATGTTGAGGCTTACGCTAATTTGTCGGAAGCGTATTTGCGGAAAGGGGATACCACAGAAGTTAAAGCGATTTTAAATCGTGCAGTTCGTAAAGGAGTCGATATCAAAGATATTGAAGCTGTTCGACCATTAGTTGTCGATTTTATAAAAAAGAAAAAAAGAAATTAGAAACCAGTTATCAGTATTTAGAAATGCTAA
>JBGCES010000582.1:0-6839 GCA_045106545.1 Saprospiraceae bacterium | reverse complement strand
ATGCACCCGTGGCGCAAGCCAGGGCAAGTGATTGATTTGCACGGCTTGCAACAGGTGTTGTGGCCGATTCACTGTGTGCAAGATATGTTTGGGTCAGAATTTGTCAAAGAGTTGAATACAGACGGTATTACTGCGGTTTTTCAAAAAGGAACCGATCCGACCGTGGATAGCTATAGCGGATTTTTTGATAATGGTAAGCGCAAAAGCACGGGATTGGGTGATTATTTGCGCGAACGCGGTGTAGAAGAAGTATTTGTGATGGGATTGGCGACTGATTATTGCGTTAAATTTACCGCCTTGGATGCACTCGATTTAGGTTTCAAAACTTATTTAATTGAAGATGGTTCTAGGGGAGTAAACTTGCAAGAAAATGATGTAGATAATGCCGTTGCAGAAATGCAAGAAAAAGGAGTCATCGTCATCCAATCTACCGATTCCATCCTGAAACTAAATTCAACAACCGTCTAACTATTTCAAACACCCATCTAACTAGGCTCACGTATTGACTTGATTGTTACAACTGTCTAAAACCCTCACTATGAACGATTTGACACAATCTGACAATTAAACAATTTTGTCAATCTACTTAACTACTTTCTAACCATATTTTCCTATGCAAAGAGCAAAAAAAACCTCAGAATCAATCACGGTCATGACCGAAATGATTATGCCAAATGATACCAATCCACTTGGCAACCTAATGGGTGGAAATCTACTGCGTTGGATGGACGTTATCGGTGGTATTTGTGCAGGCAGGCATTGCGAAAGCCACGTCGTAACGGCTTCAGTAGATCACGTTTCGTTTACCAAATCTATCCTAAATGGTGATGTGATTACGCTCACCGCAAAAGTAACCCGCGCTTTTACGACCTCAGTGGAAGTCTATGTAGAAGTAACCGCTGCCGACATCAAGGGGCATAATCCACGACGCTCCAATCATGCCTATTTTACTTTCGTCGCTATTGATGAAAAAAAATTGAAACCCGTTCCAGTTCCAGCCGTAGTGCCGCTGACTGCCGATGAAGAAAAAATGTACGAAGCTGCACCGCGCCGGAGAGAACTACGAATGATTTTGAGTGGAAGAATGAAGCCAGAAGATGCGGAGTTAATGAAGGAGTATTTTCAAGCAATGTGATATGGTGTGGAGGACAGACATTCCTGTCTGTCATGTCGCTCACGTATTTTGACAGACAGGAATGTCCGTCCTCCACAAAAAGAAAAGGGTAAGTCTGAGACCTACCCTTTACTGATAAACAAAACCAACTAAAAACCAAGTAAAATATCTTTGAGCTTTGAGGTCAAAGCGATGATTTTTATTTTGGAAAAAAATCATAATTTCAAACTTATAACGATACCATATTGGCTTTCGCTGCCTTTGTAAATATTAAAATACTGCTAATACGCTTATTTATAAAATTTTATAACTAATTTAAAACTAAGTATTCTTACATTTTCACTCACTCCTACCCTCCTCCTAATAAGAATTTTTTGAACGTCATCCGTTGACTTTTTCCTATCGGCAACTGCTTTCCATTTTTTAATACTACAAAATTACCTTCGGCATAATCAATATGCTTTCGATTAATAATGAATGACTTATGTATTTTAAAAAAATCATTATTTGGTAATAATTCAGTAAATGCCGTCAACGTTTTGGCAGTCAAATGATATTCATCTGCCAACCAAACCTTCACATAATTTCCATAGCTTTCTACATAAAACACATCTTCTAACTCAATATTAACGTAGCGCTTGTCGGATTTGATAAACAATTGATTATCCGTCATTTTTGTCGGAGAATTGACATCGCTTTGTGAGATCGCTGCGGGTAAATCACGCTCAACAATCGCTTGCGCTTTATGCACTGCCTTCAAAAAACGATCAAAACGAAACGGTTTTAACAGGTAATCACAAACGTCCAATTCAAAACTCTCCAAAGCGTATTCTTCGTAAGCTGAAGTGATAATTACCAACGGCGGATTAGGCAAGATGCGCAAGAAGTCCAAGCCTTTTAATTTTGGCATATTAATATCCAAAAAAATCAAGTCAACGGACTGTTGTTTTAAAAACGTCAACGCCTCGGTCGCCAAATGGCAGTTGCCAACTATTTCGATAAAATCAAGATCCGAGGCATATTGTTCGATGATGCGGTGAGCAAGTGGTTCGTCATCGATGATTAGAGCGCGTAGTGACATGAATGTTTTTTTAGGTGTCAGGTGTCAGAAATCAGATGCAGTCGTACATCTCTGACACCTGTCCCCTTTTATTAAAATTGAATATTCAAAGTTGCTCGAAATTCTTTTTCTAAAGCTAAAGTGCGCAACTCATGTTTTTCTGGAAACCGCAGCTCCAATCTACGTCGTAAATTATGCAACCCTACCCCACCGACTTCACCTGTTTCATCTTCAACCGAATTTTCACAAGTAAACCATAATTCGGTTTCGCTACTTTGAATATGCAAATGCAACAGCCCTTCTCCCGCAGCGGGTTCGATGCCGTGTTTGAAGGCGTTTTCTACAAAAGTAATGAAGAGCAAAGGTGGAATCAAAATCCGCTCATCTTCGATTTCTTTAGTAATTTGAATATCTAGTTTTTGGTGCAAACGTATCTGTTGCAACTGAATATAATCTTCGATATACTTAATCTCTTCCGCTAAGGAAACAAATTCTTGTTTACCTTTATAAATCACGTAACGCATCAATTCCGAGAGTTGCATAATCACTTCGGGCGTCTGTTTATCCTGTGTGATGCTTAGCGCGTAGAGATTATTTAAGGTATTAAAAAAGAAGTGCGGATTGATTTGTTGCTTAAGCAAATTGAGTTCCGTCGCCGACTTTTGTTTTTGCAAATCTGCAATCCGACTATGTTGTTGAAACCATTGATTAGAAACGATAATCGGTAAGGTGAAAAGTGTAATTAAAATGGGAATGACCCCGAAGTCTTCACCGAAAATAGTGGGGTCATCCGAATAATAAACACCTAACTCTAATTCTAAAATAACTGGTAATCGACTGAATATCAGTACCATTAGCGGATAGATCACTAAAATGCCTGCTAAAGAAGCTGCGGCATAATACACCAATCCTTTGGGTTGTAAAAACCTCGGAATCCAAACATGTCGATTTAAATAATAGAACGAAAAATAGCCTAGCAGAATCAAAAAAATCTGCGCTGCAAACGTACAAAATTTCCAAATGACAAAAACAATATTCGTGTCTTGCCCAATCGGTAACTGTACCCACTCGATGACACATACTCCACCAAAAATAAAAGCTAATGCGCCAATAACCCCTAACAGTAACCGATCCAAATCAAGTTTAGCAAATTTATTTTTATTAAAATGAAAATATCGACTGAGTAAAATAATAATTTCAATTAGTATGAAAATAAGATTAATCGTGAGCAAATAAGAGAGGGAAAAATCATTGATATTTTCTAACGTAAAAATGTATTGGTCGAGTGTAAATAGAAAATTGATCACCGCTATTCGGTTTACAACGATCAGGATTGGAAAGCCAATAAACACGATTCCCCACAATAAGTATTCTACCACTTTAGGCAGCCATTTGCTAAATGCCGTTCTCGCCCACGTGAATAAAAGTACTGGTGAGAAAACAATCATTAATTTGACGAAAGTCATGATGTAACTCGTCCAGCCATTTTGAATGACGGAGGCAAGTACTAGGAAATCCATAAACAGCAAGACCGCAGCATATATCCAAAAAGTATGGCGATGTAAAAAAGCTTCGATAGTGGCGTATGCGTTTTTCATATTTCAAAACAACAAAAAACAGTTGATAATTAAAAGGAAGGCGGAGCAACGACACATTTTTCGTGATCAACGGACGTTTTTTATGGTTATGCTAAAAAATCTGCGTTCATCATGATTTTTGTTCCGTTGACCATGATAAGTTGAAGAGCGAGGGTAAATGGGATTACATTTGAATCATCAATTGATTTTGACGCAGTTTGTTCTGCCATACATTTTTTTTATGGCAGAACTAGAGAACGCAAAACGTTTTGTCCAGCGTCACTAAACTAAATCTGCCATAAACTTCGATGTATGGCAGATTTTTTCGCCATCGCGTAACATCAGTCATCAATTGATTTTGACGCTGAAGGACACTGAGCATACTATCTTAATTTATGTTCTTAAAGTAGCAGAATGAATCAAATAAAAAAATAAATATCAAACCTGAAGCGCGACCGTCAACTCCCGAAATTCTTCGGGACAAGCTGTCAACTTCCTACCGCCAACCATTACACAATATGCTGAAAATCAATCAATTAACAAAAATCTATTCCAACGGCGTAAAAGCCATGGATGACTTAACTTTATCCATCGACAAAGGAATGTTCGGCTTACTCGGCCCGAACGGCGCAGGTAAATCTACTCTAATGCGTACCATCGCCACGTTGCAATCACCCGATTCTGGAAGTATCCAATTTGGCGATATAGATGTACTAAAAAATCCGATGCAGTTGCGTCGCGTATTGGGTTATTTGCCGCAGGAATTTGGCGTTTACCCGAAAGTATCTGCACTGAATTTATTGGATTATTTTGCCACTTTGAAAGGTATTGCTTCTAAAAAAGATCGCCGTTTGTTGATTGATGAAGTATTGGAATTAACCAATCTGACCGACGTGCGCAAAAAAGCCGTGAGTAGTTACAGCGGCGGAATGAAACAGCGGTTCGGCATCGCCCAAATGTTATTAAATCGTCCCCAACTCATCATTGTCGATGAACCTACCGCTGGACTTGACCCCGCAGAACGCCAACGCTTTTTAAATATTCTCCGTGAAATCGGCACGGAAAATACCGTCATTTTTTCTACTCATATCGTCGCAGATGTACGCGAATTATGTACCGATATGGCGATGATGTACGGCGGTCGGCTATTACAACATATTACGCCAACAGCGGCGACTCAACAGTTAGGAGGAAAAGTATGGACGAAGTCGATAAAAAGAGAACATTTGAAAATGGCAGAAGAGAAATATCAGGTCTTATCAGCGCATTATAATCCAGATAATTCGATTCAATTGCGCGTGTTTGCGGATGGATTGCCTGGTGCGAATTTTAGTTATGCCGATCCTGATTTAGAGGATGTTTATTTTTTGGCGTTGCAGGGCGCGAATGAAAACATTACTGAGGAAGTAGCGATTTAACAAACTGTAAATGATTGATATTCAAACCTTTACAATAAGAAAAAATGTCTTGCATTTTTGCTTGTAGTGGTTCGGTTTCAATCAATTTTATCGTTTCGATGGGCAGCTGAGTCGCAGTTGCTTTTTGGTCGAGTTCGAGTTCTTTGGCAGATTTATAAATGGTTTCTAGTTCATTGACAACGGTTGAAGTCGGTTGTAAGGAACGATGATAGGTGATTAAATTTTCCAGTTCAACAAGTGGTAGATGAATGAAATAGCGTTTGTCTTCAATGGAAAGATCTTTGAAAGCGGGCATCTTTGGAACATATTCGGAATCTTCCCAAATGGCAGATAATATTTGATTCTGATATATTTCATCGTAAATTTCTTCTTCACCTAAATCCACATCTGCTGGCGTGTAAACAACAGTTGCATTCGCAAATGCCTCATCAGATAATTTACGTAATTCTTCAATCGTCAGTCTATCAAACTCTTGATTCGCCTGTTTTACAGGATCGAATTTACCTTCGCTCATTGCTTGAATCTCGTCAATGTCGTAATTATCAATAATGTACGCATCTTCTACTGCATATTTATCATTGGGATCAAATTCACAATCATCGTATGGATTTACCTTATTTTTTGTATTCATCGCTTTCACTATATACTGTTACAACCATGATATTGTCGTGTTTATCAACTCGAAATACCGCCGTCATTTTATCTTGTTTAATCCGTAATAAATCATTTTTCTGTACTGGAACTGATCCAATGATTTTATAGCTATCTCTGAAAACATCATCACGCTCAACCTTTACCAGTTCTTTCTTCATACGAAAAAGCGCATTAATAGCCAGAAACGAAACGTTACGCTTTTTAAATACAATATTCTCAGCAATATGGTTCAAATGTACAAATCGCCATCTAAATTTCTTACGCTTGAGGGCAACACTGATTTCTTCCATCTGTAGATAAGTTTTCTCTATTAGTATTCCACAAAGTTAAACAATATTAAAAATAATTGCAATAAAACTAAAACATAATGTTTACACATATATTTACCTACGAATTAAAGCACCAACTCCGCCAACCAGCCACTTGGTTTTTCGTAATCCTTGTTTTCTTAATGGCATTTGTTCCATTGACCGAAATGGCATCCGAAACACCTGCGCGTTTTAACAATCGCCTGCTCAATTCACCTTATTTTCTATGGAGTGCTACGAAGAAAATTATGCTCCTTACTTTTTTGATTATTCCGATCATTATGGGTAGCGTACTCCAACGAGATACGCAGTCGCGCATGCACCATATTTTGTATAGCTATCCGTTTAACAAGTGGGAATATGCACTAGCAAAATATGCAGCCGGATTCATCATTTATGCATTGATAATCAGCATGTTAGGAGTAGGTTATACCGTAGGTGTTTCTATGCCGTGGGCACATCCAGACTTAGTTGGTGAATTTCAAATTTCTACTTATTTATACCTCTATGGTGTACTGCTTTTGCCTAATTTTTTGCTTCTTTCAGTGATAGCGTTTAGCATTGTTTTATTGACTCGGAATATGTATGCGGGCTTCGTAAGTATATTTTTAATGTTGGTGTTCAACCAGATACCATCGGCTGTTTTTACGGGTGAAGCCGCGACAGAATTAGTTGCCATATTGTCTCCTTTTGGCGGTCATGCGCTGG
>JBGCES010000581.1:0-15467 GCA_045106545.1 Saprospiraceae bacterium | reverse complement strand
AAAGCGGTATCATTGAGCGAAGCGATGGCGTTGTAACCTAAATTAGTGATAAATTGCGCTACGGTATTCGCACAATTTAAACCACTGGCGTAACCCAATCCCGTCGAAACGCCGCTGAGTGCGGTCGGGTAGGTTTTACTCAATTCGTAATCCATCGGAATAATCATGACGATGGCGTGACGGTAAGTTTCGGGAATATCTAATGGCGATGAATCACCTGATTTTCGGTTGAAATTTTTACTATAAATCCAACGGCGATCCACTTCACAAATGCCCGTCATGCCCGAACCGAATAACTTGGCGACCGTCTTAATCCGCTGCGTCGTGTCGGCTGTCGAAATAGGTTTAATTTGCGTCGGAGAACTTGGCGTTTGGATAGAATAATAATCAGTGAAGCCTTCTACCCTACCCTCAGTCGGAAATTTCATCTCGCCAACCACATCCGTCAAATGCCAACTGGCATTGCGAAAAGCATAATCCCAATGATCAAATCCTTTTGACTTTTTCGGCGCATAATTCGCGATGTCGTAACTCGCAAAGAATTTCTTGGGATTCACTTTATCATCCCACATCGCGCGGTTGAAAATGTCATTTTTTTGGTCAAAACGTGCCAATTTATCCTTAATCGAAAAACGACGGTTCAGATAAGCAAAGGGCGATTCAGAGATAGATTTGATACTAAACATGAAGAACAAATTAGTGGATTTTTTGGAAAGTTCGCAACCGATTTAGTAATTTTCATTTTTTCTAAAAAAGAAGACAGAAGACAGATCGTCCCGAAGTATTTCGGAACTGACAGAAAACAGACTTGATAAGCGATTGAATATCAAGTCTTTGTATCAAATTCTTAATTCTGACTTAACCATATCTTTTCTGGTTTTTGCTTATTTTGATTATCTCACAGCTTACGAACATTTAACTATGAACTTTTCCAAAACAAACTCTATCCTACAGCTTTTCTGTTTATGCTTTTGCACATTTTTATTTACGAACTACTCTGGCAATCCGCCCAATGGATTGACGGGTGCGCCAGGGGAAAATACTTGTCGCAACTGTCACAGTGGAAATAATGCGCAAGGACTCGATGGCGAAGTGCTGATTAGTGGTTTACCAGAATCCGTGACGGCAGGAACAACTTACCCTATTTCCGTAACGGTTACCAATCCAAATGGCTTGTCGCTACGCGCGGGATTTCAAATGGTGGCATTGAACAGCAATGAAGAAAATGCGGGCATACTAGCGAATCCATCCGAAAACTCAACCGTCGTGGCAGGCAACCGCGTTTACCATGAACACGCTCCTGCCATAGCTTATGATAGTGACCGAAATGCCACTTGGACAGTGGACTGGATCGCTCCACAAACTACTGATAATGAAACTGTTACTTTCTACGCCACGGGCAATATCACGGATTCGAATGACTGGTCAGATACCACGAATGATTTAATCGTTTTTGCAACGCAGCGCACAACCGTAAGTGAAGATGATGGTGGCGGCGGACAACAAGCGGCGGATTTGGAAGTGACTAATTTACAAAATTTCCCTGCTGCCGTTCGACGTGGAGAAGCCGCTTTTTACAATTTTGATGTCGTCAATAGCGGTAACGTCATCGCTACGGGCGAGTACGATATTTTGATGTATTTATCTACCGATCAACTGTTTAGCGATGATGATATTGAAGCGGGAGTTGTTCCAACGGGAAACACGCCCATCGGTACGATTAGCGAGGTAACGGGCGGCATTACGGCACCCGTCGATTTACCGCTAGGCAATTATTATTTGCTGATTGTGATTGATGCGAATAATACGATTGAAGAACTAAACGAAGACAACAATGTACTCGTTAGCAACAGTACCATCAATGTTTTACCTGCCAATAATCCATTGACCTTAAACATTGATAGTCAGGACATTAGCTGTGCAGGTGAAAATAATGGATCGGCAACGGCAGTAGTGAATGGTGGCAACGGAGCATATCAATATAATTGGTCAAACGGAGCGACTTCAGCCTTTATTGACAGCTTACCTTTCGGCGAATATACAGTCACAGTGACGGATAGCGATGGGGAAGAAATCAGCGCGAACACTTTTATTAATGAACCAGAAGATTTGCAAGTTGAAATTGTAGAAGTCATCAATAATGACTGTCCAAATGATGAAAATGGCGTCATTGCAATTAATGCTATTGGTGGTACGCCGCCCTATGTTTACGAGTGGTCAAATGGCGATACGGATAATTCAACTAATGGCTTGCCACCTGGCGAACATACGGTTCTGATCACGGATGCAAATGGCTGTGCCAATCAACAAATTTTTAATTTAGTGACCAATGATGAGGAATCGCCCGTAATTACATGTCCTGATAATATCGTAATTAATAATTGTGACGTTCCAACCGAATATTCAGCGCCAACGGCAACGGATAACTGTAGTATTGAATCAATTGATTTAATTGATGGTTTGGCAAGTGGCTCAATATTCCCGGCGGGCGTAACGACGATTACGTATCGCACTTATGACTCCTCTGATAATGTCGCCACTTGTAGTTTTACGATTACGATTGACAACGATTTGGTCGTTAATATAGACGATACCACACCTGCGACTGATACCGATGCTAATGGAGTGGCAAATATTACTGTTAATGGTGGTACGCTGCCTTATACTTTTCAATGGATTTTGGGCGACGTCGTGGTGTCCGAAGAAGAAGATCCGACTAATCTCGTTGCGGGGGATTATACGCTTGAAATTCGGGATGCGAAAGGATGTACATTTATTGGAATGCCCGTTACGATCGACATGACTACGGATGTCTTTGCTCCCGCTTTCGCGGAAAACATCAAATTATTTCCCAATCCAGTGCGAGAAAAATTAATGGTACAAATCACCGATTTAAATGCCGATATGCAAATAGAAATTGTAAATTTGTTCGGTCAAATGGTTCATCAGGAACAGCTTAAAAACACTAATTCTGATAACTACTTCATTGATTTACAATCAATTAGCAAAGGAAGTTATTTTGTTCGCATCAGCGTAAACGACGCGATTTTGGTTGAAAAAATTACCGTTCAGTAACGGTGAATAGGAACACAGATCAGACAGATTAGACTGATTCTCACGGATTTTGATACAAAAATCTGCGCATATCCGTTTAATCCTGTTCAATCAGCGTTCCTATTTTACACTACATATTCATCATTACCAATTTGCCACTTTCAAAAAATAAGCTCAAACAATTACGTGCCTTACAACGCAAAAAAATCCGTCAGCAAGAAGGACTGTTTTTAGCGGAAGGCGTAAAGATTGCCGAAGAGTTGCTTCAGCAGACGCAAGTCCCAATCCGTGAAGTCTTTGCGACTGAAAATTGGCTAACCTCAAATGCCAATTTAGTAAACGATTTTCATGGAAATGTGCATGCCGTAACGCAGGCAGAATTAAAGCAAATTTCTACTTTAGAAACTGCGAATCAGGTTTTATTAATTGCAGAAACGCCGCAGTTTAAATTGAATAAAACAGCCGTTGAAAATGGCTTATCGCTCTATCTGGACGACCTACAAGATCCAGGGAACTTAGGGACGATTCTACGCATCGCTGATTGGTTTGGCATTACGCAAGTGTTTTTAAGTAAAGGCTGTGTAGAAGTTTATAATTCTAAAGTCATCCAAGCTTCTATGGGTGCATTTTTACGCGTTAAAACCTTAGAAATCAATCTTTTAGATTTAAAAAATCAGTTTTCAGATTTGCCAATTTACGGCGCATTAATGAATGGTGAAAACATTTTCCAAATGGATTTATCTCCTAATGGAATCTTGGTCATCGGTAACGAAGGGCGGGGTATTTCAGATGTAACACAGCAATTATTAACGCATAAAATAACGATACCAAAAGGTCAAAACGGTGGCGCAGAATCACTTAATGCTGGCGTAGCCACGGGCATTCTCTGTGCTCAATTTTTTCGTTAAAACCATGAAAAAATAAGAAAAAACAACTTGTTCACCTCTTGTCCACCTTTAAAAGTTGGTTAGTTAACTCCTCCTCTACTGCGTTTACTTTATATTTGTTCCACTTCTCCGCAATTTTGTCTTGTCTCAAAATGGCAGGTTCTTCTTTTTAAATGCCAGAAGCATCTGAAAATTAACTTATAAACTTCCCATACAGAAAGTGAATATCGATCTCACTTTTATGCCGTAATTCTGCGGCACAGGCTATTTGAGTTTTATATTTTAAATTTTACATTATCCACGTATTTTCTACCTCGCTCCGAATATCTCCCTACACTTTTCAAACAATATTGCATAATGATTACTAAACCTTTACCGACTTTTCAAAGACTGACCTTTGCGTTAATTTTACTTCTTTTAGCTTCAGCTTGTCAGCAAAATAAGCAACCCCCAGCGACTAAATCGACGCAAAGTATTACTTGTGTTCCCCTTCCACCAAAATTAAATACTGCTCCCGGAAAGGATGGATATTTAACGCCACTTTTCGCCGGATTAGATGTTTATCACTACGCCATTACAACACGGTCGCCCTTGGCGCAGCGTTATTTTAATCAAGGCTTTCTTTTGAACTATGGATTTAATCATGCAGAAGCGGCACGTTCTTTTCAGGAAGTAAATCGTATCGATCCAGAATGCGCGATGGGTTATTGGGGTTTGGCTTACGTTTTAGGCCCTAATTACAATGCGCCCATGTTTCCCGATGTATTGAGTGCAGCAAAAGATGCAGTAGCGAAAGCTAAGCTATTTAGCCATCTTGCAACTGATAAAGAACAGGCTTTGATCAAAGCGATTTCATTGCGTTACCCCAATGTCAAAATAGAGGATCCATTGCCATTTTACGAAGCTTATGCGAATGAAATGCGTCAGGTGATGAATAGATTTCCTTTCGATATGGATATTGCAGCGATGACGGCAGAAGCCTTATTGGATTTACATCCTTGGGATTTATGGGAATCATCGGGCGATCCTAAACCTTGGACACCAGAAATTATCGATATTCTAGAAGCCATTTTAGAACAAGATTCTGACCACCCCCAAGCTTTGCATCTTTATATCCATACTTTAGAAGCATCGTCCGAACCTAAACGTGCATTGGCAGCCGCTGATAAATTGCGGCTACGAATTCCAGGAGCTGGGCATTTATTGCACATGCCTTCGCATATTTACATCAACACAGGGCAATACCACAAAGGTGTTTTAGCAAATGAACGAGCAGTCAAACAAGACAGCTTATATAGCACAGCTTGTACAGCAGCGGGTATTTACAAATTTGGATTAATCCCACATAATTGGCACTTTCTAGCAGCCTGCGCAGCCTTAGAAGGTGATGGTAAAAAAGCACTCTATGCCAGTCGTTTTATGGCAGAAACGACGGTAGATGAAGCGATGTTGTACGATCCAGACTGGTTTACTTTGCAACATTATTATTCAATTCCATGGTATATCATGGCGAAATTTAGTAATTGGGATGAAATTTTAGCTGAACCACTGCCCGATCCAAAATTAGTATATCCAACAGCGGTCGCGGCTTATGCCCGAGCACAGGCTTTTATTGGTACTAAAGATTTTGAGGCAGCAGAAAAAGAAATTCTAACCATTGAAATAGCGGAAACCGATAGTACGATACAAAATGGAACGATTTGGGAGATAAATTCAGTGGTTGATTTAGTGCGAATTGCAAAGCACGTTACAAAAGCTCGTTTAGCGCAAGCAAAAGGTGATTTTATCATAGCAGAGTCAAATTTTCGAGTCGCAATTGAGTTAGAAGATAAGTTAAATTACAATGAACCACCCGATTGGTTTTTCTCCATTCGGCATTTATATGGTGCGGCCTTATTGGAACAAAAAAAGTATGCGGAAGCAGTTGGTATTTACCATCAAGACTTGCAGCGTTTTCCCAGTAATGGCTTTGCTTTAAACGGTTTAGCGACTGCTTATCGCGGTCTTGGAAAAGATTTGAAAGCCGAAAAGATGGAAGCCGAATTTGCTGCCGCTTGGCAGTGGGCAACAGTAGAATTAACGGGTTCAATAGTGAAAGAAAAGTTTAAAAAAATGGACTGATAAATCAATTAAAATACACTTTTTCATAAAGTTAAGATAGAAGACATTTCCCCACTCTCTTCCATCCATAATTCATATTTTGGTTACCTTTGAAGCCAATATTTCAACACACAAAAATCATTTATGACGCGTATTTTTTTACTCTTGTCTTTCTTAATTAGCACCTCAACACTGTTAGTTGCGGATTCTAATTTGCAACGGATTGACAGTTTAAAACAACTATTGGAAGCAGAGTCAATAACTGATTCTCTACGCGTAAGTTTATTAAATCAAATCGGTTACGAATATTGGATTATTGACCCTAATCAGTCCGTTGAATATGGACAACAAGGTTTAGCTATTGCCGCACAAATGTCTGATAATCAAGGTATTGCTTTCGCCAATCGCGTTATTGGCGTAGCACATTGGACACAGGCAAATTATGACTTAGCTTACGAATATTTATACGCTGCGCAACGATATTATGAGCAGTTAGCGGATAGTCTAGGTTTTGCCAATACGCTACTCAATATCGGTATGGTCAACCAAGCTCAAAAAGACTACCCCGCTGCCGAAGGTCGCTACGAAAACGCACTGCGCATCTTCCAAACTTTACAGCAATCTTCACGAGTAGCTACTACTCAAACTAAGCTGGGCGATCTGTATGTAGAAATTGGAAAATTGGATGCTGCTTATACGCTTTTCGTACAAGCTTTGAATGCGCACTTAGCCAATGAATTTCAATATGGTATCGCGGAAGTCAACAACAAACTAGGACGACTTTTCATTAAAAAAAATGAACTGCAAAGTGCATTATCTTATCTGTTGCAATCGGTAGAAGCGGGCGCAGTGCGGAACGACCGCGTCGGCATTGCTGATAATTATCAATTGATTGGTTCTATTTATTTGCAAAAGAAGGATTATCCACAAGCGGAAAGCTATCTGAATCGTAGTCAAGATCTCGCGGAGGAGTTTCAGCTAAAAACCATCCAAAAGGAAATCTATCAAACTCAAAAAGAATTGGCAATTGCCAAAGGCGATTTACCCGCTGCGGTCGCGGCTTATGACCGCTACGTTACCGTGGCAGATAGTTTATACAATGAAGAAAAAGCCAATGCCATTGCTGCGATTCGTTCTCAATTTGCCGACCAACAACGCGAACAAGAATTGGCACTTGCAGAACAAAAAGTGAAAGTTTTAGAGCAACAAGATCGCATTCGTCAATTACAATTAGCACTCATTGGTTTATTAACAATTTTGGCGGTAATTGGAGTGAGTTATTACGTAAGAGAAAAGAATAAACGACTCGAAAAACAGGCAGTTGAATTGGAACAAGCGCGTACGGAAACAGGCGAGTTACAAACTGCTTTAGCAGCAAAAGATAAAGAATTGACCGCTTTTACGCTAAATTTTGTCCAAAAAAATCAATTACTACAAGACATCAAAGGGCGCATTCAACAATTAACTTCGGACAAACAACAATTAAAAAAACTCGAACGCCACATCGATTCCGCCGCTCGCGTAGATGCCGATTGGGAAGATTTCCGACGTCAATTTCAAGCCATTCACGGCGATTTATTGAGTCAATTAAAAGGACGTTTTCCCCAACTCACTTCTAATGATTTTAAATTAATTGCTTTAATTCGACTCAACCTTTCGACCAAAGAAATGGCAGGTACGTTAGGAATTTCACCCGAAAGTGCCAAGACAGCACGTTATCGGTTGCGGAAAAAATTAGGACTGAGTACGGAGCAGAATTTGTTTGATTTTTTAATGGCTACGGAGAGTGAGTTGATGAGTTAAGTCACATTTTTTCCTCCATTCTGTCAAAGGAAACTAAAATCCCACCACTAACGTTACCTATGCGTTATTTTTTCGTGTATTTTTGCGCTCCGAAAAATTAAGATTTACAAATTTGGAGTGACTCATCATCTCAAATTTAGAAAATTCATCATTTCAGAAGACATGGTAAAGATTGGTAAAGTAGAACTTGGCGAATGTCCGTTATTGTTAGCTCCCATGGAAGATGTGAGCGATCCGCCTTTTCGCGCCCTGTGCAAGGAACAGGGCTGTGATATGATGTACACGGAGTTTATTAGCGTAGAAGGATTGATTCGGGATGCGCACAAAAGTGTACAGAAGCTGGATATTTACGAAGAAGAACGTCCGATTGGGATTCAGATATTTGGAGCAGAAATTGATTCGATGCGTCGCGCTGCGGAAATTGTAGAAGAAGCACAGCCAGAGGTTTTGGATATTAATTTTGGTTGTCCCGTCAAAAAAGTAGTGTGCAAAATGGCGGGTGCGGGTATTTTGCAGGATATTGACCGCATGGTGCATTTAACGAAGCAAGTGGTAGATGCTACCGATTTGCCCGTGACCGTTAAGACGCGTTTGGGTTGGGATGAAAGTACGAAGTACATTGAGGAAGTTGCGGAGCGATTACAAGATGTTGGCATCAAAGCACTAGCTATTCACGGACGGACGCGTAAGCAAATGTATAAAGGCGAAGCGGATTGGACACTGATTGGTAATATTAAGAACAATCCGCGTATTCACATTCCGATTTTCGGTAATGGAGATATTAATTCTCCACAAAAGGCAGCAGAATATCGCGACCGCTACGGCGTGGATGGAATCATGATTGGTCGGGCAAGTATTGGTAATCCGTGGATTTTCCGAGAGATTAAGCACTACTTCAAAACGGGTGAAATACTACCGCCGCCAACCGTTTCTGAACGCGTCGAAGCAGCACGACAACACCTGCGGCACTCGATAGAATGGAAAGGTCAAAAATTAGGCATTTTAGAAATGCGTCGTCATTATACGAACTATTTTCGCGGTTATCGCGGCGTGAAAGCCTTTCGGCAAAAATTAGTCACGGAACACGATCCAGCCATTTTATTTTCCATTTTAGATGAACTGGAAGATACTTATACGAATGCAGATTTGATGATGACGAATTGAATTGGTAGCTAGAAGTTGGTAGTTTTTGGTTGCACGGAATGACTTAAACGACCAGCTAGGAGATAGGTCGTGAGCGGCGTAAAACATATGAAACCATAAAAATTAGCGTCCTTCAGCGTCAAAATTGAATCGTTCACGCCGAAAGTGCAACTACCAACTAAACACTACAAAACTACCAACTACTCAAGATGGTTTTTAATATTCAACAACACGAACGAAAAATCTTCCAAATCATTAGCCAATCCGCAGAGGAATTGGGCTTTCCTGCTTATGTAGTGGGTGGCTATGTTCGCGACCGATTATTGGGGCGACCGAGTAAGGATATGGACATCGTGTGCGTAGGAAGCGGAATTGAACTGGCGCAACGTGTAGCCAGCCATTTACATCCAATTCCGCGCGTGGTTGTGTATCGACGTTTTGGTACTGCAATGTTACGCCATCGGGATTTAGAAGTAGAATTTGTTGGGGCGCGTAAAGAATCTTACCGCCACGACAGCCGCAAACCGACCGTAGAAGAAGGCTCTTTAGAAGACGATCAGAATCGCCGAGATTTTACCATCAATGCCTTAGCAACTAGCCTAAATGACAATGATTTTGGTCAAATCGTTGATCCTTTTCACGGATTACAAGATTTAGAAAATAAAACTATTAAGACGCCATTAGAACCAGGGAAAACCTTCTCGGATGATCCCCTGCGAATGATGCGCGCGATCCGTTTTGCTACACAACTTAAATTTACCATCGAACCCGAAACGCTTGCTGCCATTAGCAAATATAAAAAGCGAATCAAGATTGTTTCGATGGAACGGATTACCACCGAACTCAATAAAATCATTCTCTCCGACCGTCCTTCTGATGGTTTTAAATTACTATTTGATACGGGGTTATTAAAAATTATCTTTCCAGAAATGGTCAAATTGCACGGTGTCGAATTCCGCAATGGTAAAGGGCACAAGGATAATTTCTACCATACCCTCGAAGTATTAGACAACCTTTCTCGCAATACCAAAGACCTCTGGCTACGCTGGTCTGCTATCCTCCATGATATTGCGAAACCTCCAACCAAGCGTTTTGATAAAGAACAAGGTTGGACGTTTCATGGTCACGAAGCGCTCGGTGCGACTTTTGTTCCGCGTATCTTTCGTCGTTTTAAGTTACCCATGAATCAGGAAATGAAGTTTGTACAAAAATTGGTACGACTACATTTACGCCCTATTTCTTTAACGAAGGAGAATATCACTGATTCCGCTGTCCGCCGACTACTTTTTGATGCGGGTGATGATATTGATGATTTAATGATGCTTTGCGAAGCAGATATTACTTCCAAAAATCCGCGCAAAGTCAAACGGTATTTAGAAAATTACGAACTCGTCCGTCAAAAACTGCAAGAAGTAGAAAATAAGGATAAAATCCGCAACTGGCAACCACCAATCACGGGCGAAATCATTATGAATACCTTTAAAATCAAACCTTCCCGCGAAGTTGGAATAATTAAAAATGCAATTCGCGAAGCGATTTTAGATGGAGATATTCCTAATGAATATGATGCTGCCTTTGAATTTATGTTATCAAAAGGAGAAGAATTGAATTTGCAAGAAAATGTATAATAACCTCATAAACAAGGCACAATCTTTGTTTTTAAATATTAATAAATAGGATTCTTTTGAATCTCCCTCCCTCCATTTTTCACCTCCCTCTTGATTAGATTCAATACAATTTGTAATTGAATCTACATCTCCACTCCCCATAGGCTTTGCCACTTTCACTGCTATTACACATTGATAATCAAACACTTAGGCTTGTTTATCAAACACTATTTTTGTTATGAATAAAACACTACTTGCTGGAGTAACGTTTGTTACCTTACTTTTTTCTGCTTGTCAAAAAGATGTAGAAATACCTACGAATGAACCCTCCGCTCTAGATATTGAGTTGGAAGAACAGATTATATCCCTTTCTGATGGCGATGGAAAATCTTTCTTTTTACTACCTGATAGCGATGATTATGCAAATATTCCACAAGATCCACTCAATCCGATTACGGAAGAAAAGGTAATGCTCGGGCGTTTGTTATTTCATGAAACGGGCATTGGTTTACTACCCAAACAAGGAGCGGGAATGGGCACTTACTCTTGTGCTTCCTGTCATTTTGCAGGAGCTGGCTTCCAAGCTGGTCGGGTTCAAGGAATTGGCGAAGGAGGGTTAGGAATTGGCTTAAATGGAGAAGGGCGAGTTCGGAGTAACTTATACAAACCAGAACAATTAGATGTGCAACCCGTCCGTACTCCTTCGGCGATGAATGGTGCATATCAAAAAAATATGCTTTGGAATGGTCAATTCGGAGCAACGGGTGTCAATATTGGCACCGAAGATAAGTGGACTTCAGATACACCCAAAGCGACTAACTTTTTGGGATATGAAGGCTTAGAAATTCAAGCCATTGCAGGTTTAGGCGTACATCGCCTCAAAGTAGATTATGGAACTCTAAACGAACTAGGTTATATTCCTTTGTTTGATCTGGCTTTTGGAAATATTGCCGAATCAGATCGCTATACCAAAGAACGGGCAGGTCAAGCCATCGCCGCTTACGAACGTACAGTAATGGCAAACGAATCGCCTTGGCAGAAATACCTGCGAGGAGAATTGGCAGCGATGACCGATCAAGAAAAAAGAGGCGCGTCCCTTTTTCTCGGCAAAGCAGAATGTGGAACTTGTCATACTGGTCCAGCATTAAATAGTATGGAATTTCACGCGCTGGGTATGCATGATTTATATACTTGTCCCGAGGAAATTTTTATGTCTAATCCCAATCAAGCAGATCATCTAGGTCGCGGTGGATTTACAGGAAATAAAGATGAAGAATTTCAATTTAAAGTGCCACAATTGTATAATTTGAAGGACTCACCATTTTATGGACATGGTTCTAGTTTCCGTTCTATTCGGGGAGTTCTTGAATATAAAAATAACGCCAAGTCCGAAAATTCACGTCTTCCTGCTGGTCGGCTATCAGAGCTTTTTCAGCCACTGGATTTAACAAACGAAGAAATTTCAGATATAACGAGCTTTTTAGCAACGGCTCTTTATGATGCGAATTTGATGCGTTATCAACCGACTGATATTCCTTCTGGAAATTGTACGCCAATGAATGATGCGCTGAGTAAGGAAGATTTAGGTTGTAATTAAAATGAAGGTCTAACAGTTGAAATGATTAATTGATAAATCAATCAAAATCAGACCTGTTGCGAAAAGTATTCAAACACAATTTTCAATAAAAAAAAGATTTTTACACGACACATTGAACCAGACCTTGTAGCTCATACGTTGAGTTACAAGGTTTATTTATTTCTTATTTTAATTAAAACTTATTCATGACTATAACTGGAACGATTACTTACCAAAATATCGGTATGGGATTCTACGGTATCGAAACCGATAACGGCAAACAATATCAGCCGCTTAATCTTGATTCCGCTTTCGCTAAAAAAGGATTGCGCGTAAAAGTTATTGCCAAAACGCTGAACGTAGAAACGATGGAAATGTGGGGCACTCCAATTGAAATTCAAAAAATTGAAAAAGTATAACGCTAGTTATGTACCTTTGAACTTATGAAGAAATATGAGCAATCCCTCGGAGATGTATTGAAAGACATGCTAAATGATAGCGGAAAAATGAAACATAAGTTGTTTCAAACTAAAGTGCGTACAGCTTGGGGGAAGTTAATGGGGACAACCATTGCTGCCTATACTTCGGACATAAAATTACGGGATAACAAATTATACCTTACCATAAATTCTGCACCTTTGCGGCAAGAACTCGCTTATTCCAAAGAAAAAATTATCAATATCTTAAATGAAGAGTTAGGAGAAATGTATATTAAAGAGGTGATTCTCCGTTGATTCACTTTTAAATTTTATACTTTACATGCTAAGGTTTTTCATTTCAGAATGATTTCTTTCCTACCTTTGCCCGCCGAATGCTACTCCGAACATCATATCGCCAAATTCTAGCTATCTCTGCGCCCATCATGTTGGGAAGTGCGGCACAAAACGTCATTGCATTAAGTGATAGTGTGTTTCTGTATCATTTGAGTGAAGAAGATTTTGCGACGATCGGCTTCGTGGGCGTATTTTATTTAATCATCGCTGCGATTGGCTATGGTTTTTCGAGGGGCGGACAAATTATGATTGCGCGCAGAATGGGCGAAGGCAACATGGAAGAAGTTGGGCGTACCTTCTACTCCATGCTCTACTTTGAGTTTGCGTTATCTATTGTCATGTTTTTATTCATGCAATATGTCTGCTATTACTTCTTTTCGCTCTTCGTCAACTCCGATCTAATCTTTTATAAAAGTCTCGAATACCTCGAATATCGCTCCTACGGCGTCTTTTTTAGCTATGTAGGCGTTGCAATGATTGCCCTTTACACTGGTGTAGCCCGAACGACCTTTATTATCGTAGATACGTTAATTCTTGCCATTGTAAATATTGTCCTCAACTATGGGTTAATCTTTGGCAAATGGGGACTACCCGAAATGGGAATTGCGGGTGCAGGATTAGCCAGTACCATTGCCGAAATTGCAGCATTTATCGTTTTTATTTTATACGTATTATTAGATAAAAAATCGCGCGCTTATCGCCTTTTTTCTCCTCCTAAAATTGATGTAAATCAAATTAAAACCCAGTACAAACTTTCCTTACCTATCGTTGCCCAAGCCATTGTCGGACTTGGTAGTTGGTTTGTTTTCTTTGGTATTATCGAGAATCTCGGCGAACGCCAATTGGCGATCACCAACCTCGTCCGCATGGTTTATTTGATTCTTTCGATTCCATGCTGGGGTTTCGCTTCAGGCGTGAATACGATGGTCAGTCACTTTATTGGCAATCGCAAACGTTGGGCGGTTTTACCGATTACGATTCGTACCAGTTGGTTGTGCTTTTATGCCACGATGATTCTTTCTTTACCCGTCGTACTCTTTCCTCAACATTTACTTTATCCACTACTTGGTGGAGAGGATATGTCGCTTATTGTAGATGCGCAACCCATTCTATATGTGCTCTTAATCATCCTCGCCTTATTTAGTTTCGGCGGTGTGTTTTTCAATGCTGTAGCAGGAACAGGCGGTACTTTTTTCGGTTTAAAAATTCAATTCTTCTGCGCGATTGGCTACTTGGTGTATATCTACTTTGTAGTTGAATTCACCAATGGCGGACTCACCTGGGCGTGGGCATCAGAAGTATTTTACTGGCTTGCTATTATCGGTATCTGTTATTGGTATTTGAAAGAAAAAAAATGGTACGGTTTGCAGTTGTAAGTTTCACTTTCCTTATCTTTAGTAAATGATTAAAATGACACTATAACTTTACTAAGTTGAAAGTGTATGTTCTACCACTTTTACATTTTGAGTTTTGAATTTTACATTTCTTAGTGAATGGATTTGAACATTTACCTAACCGAATTATCCAAAGATAATTTAACGTTTATCGCGTTACCTATCTTTTTTATTGCCGTCGTTGCGGAAGTATTATTCACGCGACATACCCATCCCGAATGGTATGATAAAAAAGATAGCATCGCCTCGTTTTGGATGCTAATTTTTACGGGCATTGTAGAATTTGTCCCCAAATTACTTGCCTTTATCGCTTTCTATTTCTTACACGAAATCAGTCCCTTGGCGGAAGTAGTCGGACGACAGTGGTGGGCTTGGGGATTGCTTTTTGTATTAGATGATTTCACCTATTATTGGTTTCATCGCCTCAATCATGAAGTACGCCTCTTTTGGGCGGGACACGTGCCGCATCACTCCGCTATCAAAATGAACTTTGGAACTGCCTTACGACAAGGAGTAGGTGAACGAATTCATAAATTTGCATTTTGGCTATGGCTGCCACTCTTGGGTTTCGATCCTTTAATGATGCTGACCGTCATGGCAATTAATCTTTTTTATCAATTCTGGACGCATACCGAACTTGTAGGTAAACTCCCTCGTCCAATTGAGTTCATTTTCAATACGCCCTCTCACCATCGCGTACACCATGCTTCCAATATTCGCTATTTAGATTGTAACCACGCTGGGGTATTTATCCTTTGGGATCGTCTATTTGGTACATTTGCGGAGGAAATACCACAGGACAAACCTGTTTATGGTTTAACAGAAAATTTAACAGATACCCGTGCTTTAAACGTCGCCACCCACGAATATCAAGCAATTTGGCAGGATGTAAAACGAGCTAAAAGCTGGAGTGATAAATTGAAATATATTTTTTACGCGCCTGGATGGAGTCATGATGGAGAGGATAAACGGGCGAAGACTTTAAGAGCTAAATTAAAATTACAAAGTAACTAACTACATCGTAGCGTAAGAAATTTAATACATAGACACAGTAATTTATATATTTAATTATATGAAAATCAATAGTTTATATATTATATGTGCCTATGTGTTTTATGAACAAATTTGTG
>JBGCES010000580.1:0-1925 GCA_045106545.1 Saprospiraceae bacterium | reverse complement strand
CGACCCGTATGGCAATCGATCCAGTATTTTTACTACCTTAATTATCACGGGTGACTATCCCGTAGGAACGCATCGTTTTGTCTTTACGCTTGAAGATATTTGTGGCAATCAAACGGTTCGCAATTATGAATTTACGGTGGAAGATTGCACTGCACCGCGCGCGGATTGTATTTTTGGATTGGAAGCAGAGCTACGTGCTACGGGTTCAACTATTCTTTTTGCACGTCAATTCAACGCGGCAAGTGCGGACGTTTGTAGTAATCCTGTAACGTTTTCCTTTACGGAAAATCCCGCTGATTCGATTCGTGAATTTACTTGTCGTGATATTAATCGCAATATTCCAATCGAAATTCATGTCTTTGATCGCGTAGGGAATCGCTCGCTTTGTACGACGACCTTAATTGTCCGACCCAACGATGAAATTGGTTGTATGGAAGGCGCAGCTACGATTGCGGGTGCGATTCGGATGGAAAATGAAGCGGAAATGGATAATGTGAATATTAGTCTGAGCGGCGTAAGTGAATCCAGTTTGACAACGAGCGTCAACGGTGAATTTTCGTTTATGAATGTGACTTCGGGTGGTGATTATACGATTACACCAATCAAGGAGGATGATTATGTCAATGGCGTAACGACCTTCGATTTAGTCTTAATCAGAACACATATTTTAGCATTATCGCGTACCACGAGTCCTTACAAATTAATCGCAGCGGACATCAATCGATCGGGTAATATTTCTACTTTTGATATGGTCGAATTGCGTAAATTAATTTTAGGTATAAACAGTGTTTTTCCATCCAATAACTCATGGCGATTCATCGATGCGGGTTTTCCATTTGAAAATCCGACCAACCCGTGGGCTTCTGAATTTCCTGAAGTTGCCAATATCAACAACCTACCAGAAGGCTATTTGGAAGTGAACTTTGTTGCCGTCAAAATCGGCGATGTGAATCTCTCCGCGACGCCCAATTTCCAAGCGACAGACGACCGTCATACGTCAATCCCCGACCAGTTTTTGGAAATAGAAAATCAGTTTTTTAATAAAAATGAAAATATTGAAGTCGTACTAAAAAGCGCAGATTTAAACGATTGGATGGGTTGTCAAATGGCTTTAGAATTTGACTCAAATACTTTACAATTCATTGATTATCAGAGCAATGCATTAAGTGAAGCACATTTGAATTTAAAAGAAACTGCGCGAGGAAAGATTGCGCTCAGCTGGACAGGAGAAGCAAAAAGTAATGAATTAATCCGTTTACAATTCAAAACATTGCAAAGCGGCGAATTAGCGCAGCATTTTCAACTCACCCCTACTCCACTTGCCGCAGAAGCTTACGCCAAAACAGATAATTCGATTTACAATTTAGGTTTAAAATTTATTACTTCAGACTTACCGCAAGCGTTGTATTTATTAAAAAATACACCCAATCCATTTCAAAAAGAAACAACCATTCAGTTTTACCTACCAAGTGCTACGCCCGTTACTTTGATGGTACGCGATATTGCGGGACGCATTGTTTTACAAGAAAAAACGACCTTAACGGAAGGCTATCAAGATTGGAAAATTTCGGGTAAAGACTTACCTGCCAATGGTATTTATTATTATCAAATTAGTACTGAAAAGGAGCAGGTGATTGGGAAGATGCTGAAGATTTAAATGAATCTTTCTGTGAGTAAACATAATTGAAAACAATCATATTTATGGATTACTTTAAATTCAGAGTATTGAAAACATCTTGGGGAATTGCAATTGATATTTATAGTTCGATTCATTTTTCTGCTTCTCTTAAGTAGTTAACCTAAAATAATCGACACATTTTGTGACGGTCTCTTTTTGCACTATACATCGTTAAAAAGCCTCGTCGTAAAAAGACTATGACTACGTTTTTTGCCTTGTCTAGCACAAAAATAGCCTCAGTCAAAAA
>JBGCES010000058.1:0-12837 GCA_045106545.1 Saprospiraceae bacterium | reverse complement strand
TAGATAGAAAATACTTTTTTTGAATTCGAAAACCTAAATAAAATAGGTCGGCATCAAACGTCCCACGCAGAATGTTTTCATCTTCAATATTGGCTAATATTTTAGGGACATCTATTTGCGTAGAACTGCTTCCCGTAGAGGAAATCGCTTGTTCAATGGTGAACGGCATCTGTCCGCTGGCGTAGATCGAAGATAAACCAGGGAATGAAAACACGACTTTACCTTGTGGAATAAAAGCAGGATTTAAGAGGCTAGTTTGTGTTGCTAAGCCAGACGAAAAAGTGAGCATATCACCTTGTGCGGAGACGGAGCACGCAGTACATATATAAATAAGAACGTAAATTATATTTTTCATATAACGGATTTTAGAGGGTTGTTAGTTACCTAAATTGAAATGAAGAATTAGACCCAAACCAAGTGTCACATCGTAATCGGTGTATAGGGTAGCGGGACTTTGTCCATCATCGGGAGTTTGTAATTGTAATTCGATGATGAGTTCTTCGGCATTTAATAGTGCGTCCATTTGTGCGCCCGTGAACATTTCAACTATTTTTCCTGCCTTCGCTTCAGTCGTTTTTCCTGTTTCATCTGCCGTTGCTGATTCTAATTGAATACCTTCCGCGATTAGCGTTTCAGTTTGATTATTTAGTGCTTTCAGCGTCAGCGTACATCCCAAAGGAAAGCCATTGGTATAATTGGCGTGTAATTCTATTTCCGCTACTTCTTCCAAGTCTTCTTGTGGTAATTCTGCTGCGACGGTATCGCGAAATACGATATTTTCTGCTTTAAAATTGAAAGGTAAATCCGCTTCGATACCTAATGAAATTCTGCTGTCGGTACTGATGAAATTAGAGGTGTTCGGTCTGCCATTCGGATTGGTAACTGCCTTGCCGCTATAGTTAAATTGAGTCGGATAATTGGATAGAAAATCAACAACATTTGAGTTTTGTCGATCGATTGAATTATCTGCATCAATAATATTAGCTACAAAGACTAAGTCATCGTTGAGCATCAATTCTTGATTGTTACCAAAAGCACCGATAGAATTAAGATCTAAATCAATTCCAAAGGGAATCCCAAAAGTGTTATCATAATTCAGAAGGATTTGTGGATTGGTGAAAAATATCGGTGAACTTGTCTCTTCGAAAATTGAAAAATCAAAATCAAGCTCTACCATACCTTCATCAATGACCGTTTCAATTTGACCAAAATAGCCTTGGACAGCACTTACATCGAAATCGCTAAATCCTAAATTGATCGTCAGTTGATCGCTTGCGTCAAACGATACTAATTCGTCACCTGGTGAGACGATGTTGAGCTGATAAGTTGCTTTGAGTTTGTTAAAAGGTTGGTTGGCATCTTGGTTGAGTAGAAAACTTGCGTTAGCGAAAGAAATAGAACCCGCAATCGAATCATTCAATCCCGTAAAAGGAATTAGAATAGTTTTCTGTATTATTTCACCATCGATCCCTTTAGAATCTGGAAAAGCTAAGGTCATCTCTAGATCCGTTGCTAATTCCGATTTGATAAAATATTGCATTTCTACTGCATCATTAAAAGTTATTTCTGTGAATTCAACGTCGTTTTCCGACGTGAAATTCATTTCGATATTTTTACTTTCAAGCGCACGACCATCAGGTAAATTTGCTTCTCCTCCACGTACCACAATATCTTGCATGGCAAGATCGACGACGAGCGCGCTGGATAAATCAATTGTTGCACTACTAGTACCAGGCGTGCCAGGCGATTGAATCGTAGGAATAACGACACCAAGATTATTGGTCAGCATCTTATTGTTTAAACTAGCGGTACTTGATTGGGTACTACCTGCTGCGATAATCGGAAAACTAAAGGTGCTGATCGCGACGCCACTATCGAGATTGACTATTCTTAGCAGTAAGTTTTGTAAATCGAACGGAAAATTATTTTCTACCGAAATAGAAAGCATACCCGATTGGATATCGATAGAAGCAAACTCTTCAATTTCTTCGAGTGCTGTTTCGAGTTGCACTTCTTCCGTAAAAGCAGGAATGGAGGTCGTATTACCATCATTATTTAACACACCAGATCGAAGCGGTTCTGAGAATTTATCCGCCACCTCGCTTAGCGTGAGCGAGCGATTTTTAGTAAAATCATCTATCTCAATCGTACCGACTTCTGCCGTTTGATAAATGGAAACCGCAACTTCTTCTGTAACCTGATCCGCAAGATCTGCAAATGACAAGTCGAGTAGTGATTCCTCGCGAAACACGATGCCGATTCCATTATCATCACTGATGTTAATGTTCGTTTGATCTTGCAAAGCTTCTGCTAATTCGAAGTTGACTGTAGCTACTGGAACTGCAACTGCGGGATTTGCAGAAAAGCCATCAATATTACGTACATCATCAATCGAACAACTCAACATTGAGCCAATTAAGATTAGCAGAAATAGAGAGTTGTCGCGTATGTGCCAGATCCGAGAGTAAGTTGTAAACTTACTTTGATCGGTCATTTTAGAGGGTGAAAAACGCTTTTTCAAAAGAATGTTTTTGGGTAGCTACGCCAATTATGAGCGTAAGCTAAAATAGGCAATAGAATATGCATAAATAGCTCACTAATCATAAGAGAGGCTCTACGATTGGTGAAATATATTAGTGTTATTCAGTGAAAGTTGTAATAAAAGTGGTAAAGTAGATGTGACCGAGCGTAGTTAAGTAGGAGAAATGATTTTGCTTTATTAAATATAGCAAAAAATATGCTAATAATTTATATGTAATTAATTGTTCAAAATATAGAGTAAGTGAGAAGGCAAGGTAGAGATCGATAAATCTGATTAAAAAAGCTTGATTAAGGACTGATTATCAGTGGTTTATTAAGATTTTAGTTTTGGGTTAATGATATTTATCATTGTTTGAAAACTGAATAACAAGGTGTTTTTAAATCAGGAGCACATCCCTTCAAACCTGACTTTTCCCAAATATAGGTTTAGATAATTCATTTTTAATTACCAATTTGGTAATTAAAACACCAATTTTTCTACCTAAATCAACTTAAATCAATGCGCACCTTATTACTACTCGTTAACTTAATTGCCTTTTACACCCTTTCCGCACAAGTTATCACCACCGATTTTCAATATCAAGTAGGTGAACAACGGCAAGTCGTTACCAATCCGCCACAAGCCAATAATTTCTTTTTTACGACCGAAGCAGGGAGCGATCTGGTTTGGAATTTTAAAAGTTTACCTGTGCCAGAATCTTCGACTTTTACGACCGTTGTTTCGCCCGTTAGCCTCTCTTTGGCAGATACTTTTAGCCGAGCTAATTTTGGATTGAAAGTGGATGGCAGTCAGCGCGAAGATTATTTAATTCAAACGGATTCTACGGTAGAATTAGCCGGGTTTTTAACCGATAATGGCATGCAAATTTTGTTTCCTAATTCGTCTAAAATCATGCAATTTCCTTTTGCTTTGGGCGAAAGCTTTACCGATGATTTTACTAATGTTGTGATTAATGCAACTGGTGATACGGTACAGCAAAATCAATTTACGATTACTTATGATTTTATGGCTACGGGTACATTGCAATTGCCAAATGCAGACTACGAAAATTGTTATTTAATTCGTAATGAAGCAAGTACGAATGGTAATCCACCAACTACGATTGTGTACCGTTGGTACGCAGGCAGTTTGGCAAATCAAATGATGGAAATCGTCGTGAATAAAAGCGATGATTTAGCTGCTTTTGCGACATGGCAGAAAGGATTGGTAGAGGTTGTAAATATAAAAGATGAATTTGATAACCAATTGACTGTCAGATGGTTAGCGCAAAATAGTTTTGTGGTTGATAATGATGAACAACGCGAGGTGCAAATTACGGTAACTGATGCAAGTGGGCGTTTGATTTGGCAGCGGAAACAAGATATAATTGAGGGCAAACAGCAAATAGAAATTCCAAATCTAAGTGCAGCAGGCGCTTACTTTTTTACGATTCAAGATGTAAAAACGAAGGCATTGAAAACGGTGCAGTTTAGCACGTATTTTTAGATTTTTAATTGAAATATTTCATGTAGCCCTTCCCTCCAAGGAAGTGGATAATACCGATGAGAATAAATCATCACAATAAAAGCTAGAAGCATGAAACTCGCTAGCGTGGCATATACTGCCCCAATTGTACCAAATTGGGCGATTAAAATATAGTTAAGTATAGCATTCACGACAACGTTGAAAATACCTAATCGTAGAAAGATTTGTACGCGCTTGTAATAATATAATACGTTTCCAAATACTTGAAACACTGCCCACCAGAAATATGAAAGACCAATTAAAAATACGTAGTGTTGTCCTGTACTAAATTTAGCATCTATAAAATGATTAAAAACAAAAGGACTTAAAATAAAGGATAATAAAGGTAGAAACCCACCTAATGATAAAAGAAAAAGTAGTGAGACCTTGACAATTTTAATTTTATAGGCTTGCTCTTCTTTTGCTAAATAACGGTATAGAATAGGTGTCCAAGCGCGATAAAATAACATACTGACCAATAAAATTATACTGCCAACAGCGTATCCAACCTGATAAATTCCTGTAGCTTCAATGCTGACCATTTTACTAATAAAAAAGCGGTCTAATGAATTCATTACTAAATGACTTAGTGCATTAGAGGTGAGTGGAAGACCAATAATAATTACCTCTTTCATAAAAGTGAAAGAGGGTTTTTTGGTTAAAAAACTGCTTTTGTAAAAAAGTACTAAACTACCTATTGCTAGAAGACTGCCACTCATCAATTCTGACCATAAACGCCCAGTGTAATTAAATTCATAATAAACAATAAGTAAAAGGGAAATACTAGCGGATAAAACTAGATTTCCTAAAGATAATAGTCCAAATCTTTTTGGTTGATTATCAATTTGTAAATAGCTGAATGCCATACCTATAACTACGCGAAAAAGAGCCATAATAGGTAATAGATAAACCCAAAAGATAGGAATGGACAAAAAATCTTTGATTACTTCCTGAAAGAGAATAAAACTGGCTATGATAAATAAAAAACTGATGAACGCATTAGCATAAATAGAACTTAAATAAGTTGAAAAAGTCGTATCTTTTTTATGAATGTATTGAATGATTAAAACATGATGTCCGCCGAGTGCGATAAATAAATATAGAATTGATAAAAGTAGTTTAACATTGGCTAAAATGCCATAATCATAAGTGGTCAAATAATAGGTAAATATAGGTAATAAGAAAAAATCTATTCCCTTTTCTATCAAGGTGAAAAACCCATAAATTGATAATGATTTTTTGAGACTCATGCTAAGTATTGGCCGAAAAATTAATTTACACTTTGATTTTTTCAATTGATGATTTTATCGAATAAAAACCATTTATTCAGAAAAATCATCATTTGAAAAAATGTAAATTTATTTCTTCGGCGTTTCTAAGTGGAATATCCTTATGATAAATAGTTTTGTTTATGACTAATTATCTTGACCAAGTTTTTACTTTGACAAAAAATATTTTGGAAATTCATAAGAATAATATTTAGTTTTGACATTTATATACGAATTTTTAGCCAATTCTATATTGATGCACAAGAAATATGACCACTCTACTTCTCTTCATAATACGATCGCTCCCCGCGAAATTGTGCCAAAGCTGATGGAATTATTTCATCCGACAAGTGTTTTGGATGTAGGTTGTGGTTTAGGGACATTTTTATACTGTTTCAAAGAATTGGGAGTTTCTAGGGTGTTAGGACTGGATGGAGAGTGGGTAGATAAAGAATTAATGAATCCCTATTTAGCTCCGGAAGAATTTAAAACAGTAGATCTAGAGCAGCGATTTGGACTTTCAGAGCAATTTGATTTGGTGCTGTGTTTGGAAGTAGCCGAACATCTTTCGCCTACTGCCGCTGATAGGCTCGTACAAAGTTTAACACAAGCTGGCAATTTGGTTGTTTTTTCCGCAGCTATTCCGCTACAAGGTGGTGACAATCACCTGAATGAACAATGGCTTTCGTATTGGGAAGAGAAATTTGCAAAATTTGATTACCAATTGCATGATATACTACGTCCGCTATTCTGGCACAATGAAAAAATCTTCTGGTGGTATAAACAGAATATAGTGCTCTTTGCTTCCAAAGCCTACAGCCCCCCTTCACATCTAGTGAATAATCAATTAGAAAATCTTGTACACCCTGAGTTATTTTTATTTAAAAGCGAAACATTAAATCGCACCTTACAAGGAAAAATTGGTATCTTCAAAGCTGTAAGAATATTGCTCTGTGCTATCAGGAATAAATTACCATTATAATTATTCTTATTCATTCGTTTCTTAGTACTTCCAATATGACCCGTACGCTCGCCATCATTCTAAATCATAATCTACCTGTTCTTACCGATAATTTATATGAAAGTCTGTTTCCATTTACGAAAAAGGATTTTGATTTAATGGTTATGGATAATGGTTCTATTTCTAAACTTCGTTCTAAATATACATCCTATTCTAATGAGAAGAATTTATTTTGGGGTGGGGCATTGAATGTGGCTTTCAAAATGGTATTGGAAAACGAGGAGTATGATTCGTTGTTATTTTTGAATAATGACATTGAATGGAACGGTGAAATTGCGGTAAAACAGCTTCGCAGGGAATTGTTTGAGAATGATTTGGCGATTGTTTCGCCCTGCATTGCAGGAAATCCTGCCCCCTGGAAACAAATGCAGAATTGGGGTACGAATGCGACTAGATTGGTTAAATGGATTGACAATCAGGCACCGTTATTTCATCGCAAACTAATTGAAAAGATTGTACAGTTTGATGAAAGTTTATATTTAGGATGGGGGCAAGAGTTGGTTTGCTATGAAGTGTGTAAGGAACAGCATTGGCAGATTGGCGTTTGTGATAATTTATGTATCCTTCATTATGGACAACAAACCCTTAAACAAAAGCGATTGAACGGTGGACTATTTCGTCGGATACTCAGTAAATTAGGTAGGCAAAGCGTAAATGACGGTCGTTCTTTCAGTAAGCAGGCAGATAAAGCTTGGCGAGCTTTATATTCAGATACGCCTGATAGATTCTTGCACCTTATAGCATATGGGCATGAATATAATGAGTCCATGATTGAATTTATTCATAAGAAAACTGATCGTAATCCGCTTGATAAACAGTTTTGATAAGTTGTAATTCTTCTGCGTTCAATTGCTGTTGGTAATGTACACTTCTCGTAGCGTAATTTTCCTTAGGAAGCTTTTGATAAGAGAGTTGATATTTTTTACATAATCGTATAAATTCTGCCGATAACTGTTCAAATCGGTACACATCTAAGTTTTCTATTCCATCCATCCAACGAGTCTGTGGAATGAAATGAATTTGCCAGCGCGCAGCGTCAGTAAGTTTATATTTGATAAAATCTGAGAAACTTAAATTTTTCAAACCGAGTCGGTAACTATCTTCGGCATCGGGTGAATGATTTCCTCCATTACGTAAATACCAATACGCCGAAAGCAGCCTATCCACGGGATGTCTCACAAAGGTGAAAACCTGATCGCTTGGAAGCGCTACTTCTCCATAAAACTGAAATTTAGGATCACGTAAGTCGTGCTGAAAATGACGGACTCGTTTATCTTTAAGCATTGTTCGCATGACACTATTACCAGCAGTACGTGGAATGTGTAGAAAGATTAGTCGCGCCATTTATACCATTTAGATTTTTGTTGTTTTAATTTCAATTGTTCTCCAATGGTCTTTTTTTGATAACCATCCACTAAATCAATAAATTTAAATCCTGCATTTCCTTTTTTGATAATAAATTGATCAAATGGAAGGGCATAAATAGTCGTTGACATCGCTTCGGCAAAATAGACTGCGTAGGGGAAAATCAAAGTAGGCTCATAAGCCTCTGAATGTTGCCAGATAGATGGGCAAAAGTCATCTCCCCCAATCCAGCCTGTTGTATTGCACTTGTGCCAGCTATTGATAAGATCGATCGTTATGCCCCGTAGCGTATGATCCGCATCTATATATATAAAGTCTAGCGAACAATTTTCAATTTGGTGGATAACTTCTACTGTACGCCCTCTTAAAATTCTGCGTTTTATTTGTGCAAAATTGGTTCGGGTGAGGGTCTCTTGATAAGCAGCTTCAAAAATTGTATCGTCCTGATTTAAGGGCTTATTCCAATCCGATAGATTCTTCCATGGATCTAGCAAATAGTACCGTTCGATTGTTGGACAGTTTTCTAATATGCATTGGGCGAATTCGCCTTGCCAAACACCAATTTCTAAGCAGTTTTTCCATTTAAATAAATGACTTAGTTTTATCCATAAGTCTGCCCTATCTATTGCTTGACGCGCAATTTGCTTGATTTTCTCATGAAGAATATTGTCTTTTTGCTCCATTATAGCGTTGCTATTCAGTACCTTTTTGATAACAGTACATGATTCGTTGTTCACCGATATATTTGTCGATTATTTTGAGTGCTAATCTATTACCAACTTCTTCAAACCAATCGGGATAAAACCGCATACAATCAATTGGGTAACGATGATATGGAAAGCCAGGAATCACGGTATGTACGACCAAATGCCCTCCTTTACTGAGCGCATTGCTTAAATCTATCATGTGTTTATAAGGGTTAATCAAATGTTCCAGCATCGCCTGAGAAATAATTAAATCATAATATCCAAAATCAGGTTTATCTTTTTCAAAGTCCCAATAGTAATCGACTTCTTCTACTGGATACAGACCTGTAGTTTTAATAGAATCCAAATTCAAGTTTAAAACTTTTGCATAAACAGCCTTTACGGAAAGTGGTTCGCCAGGAAGCAGCAGACTTTCAGGTTCGGTAGGAAGCTTTTGCAAACTAGAGATGATTTCTCCTCTAATCCAACCTGACTCTTTAGCTAGATTAGAAATAGTGAATTTTGAGAAATCTTCTTCAAATTTAAAGTCTCCATATAAATTCTGCCACTGTTCAACTTCAACATCAACATTTTGCTTTTTACTTTTAAAGAGGGCTTTCAAATTAGAAAAAAACATTTAAATAATATTACAAAATGAATAGATAGTATCGAATTCCGCACTGCGATAATGATTCAAAAGTAAGAAAATTATTATCATAAAATTGCCACTTTAAAAGTAGCTGTTATCAGCTAATAAGTCATAACTTTACGTAAATGATAAAATTAGTTTAATCAAGTTTAACCCACCTAAAAAAATACACCTTGACTATTTCTGTTGTAATACGCAGCTTAAATTCTGCAAGTACACTTACTAAGACCTTGGATAGTCTAATACAGCAAACGCGTCAAGTAGATGAAATAATTTTAGTGGACTCAGGATCTGAAGACAATACGTGTGAAATTGCCAGTTCCTACGGGTGTAAAATTATTTCTTACCCTACTGATATTCCTTTCAATTATTCGAGGGCATTAAACATGGGAATTGCGGCTGCAATTGGAGAACTAATCTTGATTATCAGTTCTCATATTGTCTTTCAAAACAACAACAATCTGCAATTCATGTTGGAGATATTACAAAGAGAATCCAAAATTTGTGTAGTAAGTACTTATAGCAAACACGAAGTACACAACTCAATGCAAATTCAGGAAAATCTTGAATATCGAACCATCTTCAATACTAATTTTTATGGATTTGCGATGACTAATTTTTGTTCTCTTTTTTTACGAAAACACTGGATAGAAAAGCCTTTTAATGAAGCAATGCCGTCTGCCGAAGATCAGGAATGGGCAAAGTATTTTATGGATAAACATGACTATGGTACCGCAGTGATTTATAAACCCCGCATTGAATATTTAAATCCATATTTTAACGCTTATAAAGTATGTCGTGATATGATTGTAATTGGGCGATTTGTCCATCCGTATGCACTCACTTTTAAGTATATTATTCGTCGAGTGTCACTTCGTATTTTACGTTGTATTTTTACCCTAAATTTCCGCAGACTACATATCGACATTAAATTTATTTATTTTGTGATAAAAGAAAAGTTAGGCAGAGGCGAAGTTTTTCATTCTGATTATCATAATCGAAAATTATAAGGATAAGTACAATGACAGAATTAGTGAATGATGAAATGAATGAATTCATCCGGATAATCAGGTCATTATGATTGTTGAGTTGATAAATTAATTCTGTGTTACTACTTAGGTCGCTTTTCTATCGTTCCGCCACTTCCCACCAAATTAACTTACGTGTGACGAATTGGGGCAATAGTTTAGAAAAGAAGTGCAACCACCGATATTTCCACCCCGATAACACCACATCTTTGCCTCCTTTAAATGCTCGCCAGATATCATCTGCCACTTCTGCTTTGGTCGTAGCTGCCAGCCCATTCCAGTAGCGCACATTTTCCATTTTTGCCGACGTTTTAAACGCCGTATCGTGAATCGGTGCGGGGCAAATTGTCATCACGCGAACCTTTGAACCTTGCTTCTTTAATTCCATATTCAACGACTTGCCGTAATGCGTTACAAAAGCTTTAGTAGAAGCATAAACTGCCATTTTGGGAATCGGATTGAGCGAAGAAATCGAACTCATATTAATAATCGTTCCCGCGTCGCGTTCGTACATGTCGGTTAGAAAAAAGCGGGTCAATTTATACAAGGTTAATACGTGTAATTCAATCATTTGTACCTCCTTCTCCATTGGAATCTCCACTTCCCAGCCATGCGTTCCAAAACCTGCATTATTCACCAGAACGTCAATTTGCCAACCGTTCGATTGTACCCAATCAAAGGTTTGTTGCGCTGCCGCTGGTTGCGATAAATCGAGTGTCAGCGTATCAATTTTTACCTGCGGAAATTCGCTTTGCATTTGCTGTTTGGCGTTAGCAATTTCCGCTTCGTTTAACGCTACCCAGAGTAGGTGATAACTCGCTTGCGCAAAACGTTTAGAGAGTTCGTAGCCGATGCCAGAAGAGCCGCCGGTGATGAGAATAGAGGGTGTTTGCATGGTATAAAATTCAAATCAGGTGTTTGTTCGTAAAGGCGAAAGATGCACGTTAAAAAAGTCCCTTAGCCTTTCGCCCTTAACTCAAATTATCAAAAAAATCTGGGATAAATACTAATCATTCCACCTCAATCGCTCCCAGCCGATGTAATTCGTCTATCAAGCCATAAATATTACTGAGTTCCCAATTTGGCTGTAGATATTCTTGCAAATCGGATAGTGATAATTGCTGAGCTTTATTCCATTGCGCTAGAATGGTTACGATGTTTTGATGGGGTAGTATTTGAATCAGATTACCTCTCGCGATAAGGTAACTGACTGCTGCGTTTTCCTGATACTCGTAAATAGGAAATATCGATTTTCCGTAGGTTATAAAATTACCATTGGGTAAGTATTTTCCCGTTTCGCGGATGGACGGTTTTAATATCCCGAGGTTGCTTTTCAATTTTAATATTTTTTGCTCCAAAGCTCGATTGAATTGTTGATGCAAAGCGACAGGATCAATATAGTTGGTCGGAACACTTGCTGCTGCGTTATTTTTTAATGGCGGTAAATAATCAGCCGTTGGTTGAGGTAGCACCGTTGCTTCGCCAATCCGTTGCGCTAACTCTTTCACCAATGTTTCTTTGGCTGGATTGATGTAGTCCATCACCACGCTCAGCGAAAACGTTTCGGTATTAGCAATGTGATACACCTGATGCGGAATGAACATCACTGAAGCAGGGGATAAGGTATAACATTTAGCTTCATCTATCATCCCCGCTACATCATGGAACACCTGCGTATTATGTTCAATCTGATTATAGTCTGCGCTATCCCAAGTGTAAAACTTTTTCTGCGCTGGACCTAAATGAAAAAGAAAGCCTTCTTCTCCTTTTGCTTCTTTATGAATACCGAAGGGCGTAAATCCATAGTTGCCCATAAAAAACAAAAAAGATAACCCGCCTAATGGCAATCCAGCTACTTCAATCAACTCCTGAACAATTCCTACCATCACTTCACCAATCCGATTATCATAAGCTTCCAGACTATTAAACACCACCCCAAATTTTTGCGCTCCGAAGATTTGCTGACACCAATCCGCTAACGATTCGGTCGCCTGGGGACGCCTTGCCTGCATTAAATCTACGATATCATTACGCAGTTTTTTATCCACATAAATTTTAATGCCTTTATGCAATTCTCCGCGATCTAGAAACTTATTCAGGATCTGAATCACTAAGGTTTCTAAAGTGCCTATCTCGGTTTCGGATAGCAAATGATCAATCGCAGTCGGTTTAGTTAACTGCTGACTTTGGTGGTAGAGATTTTGCCAATTTGTTTTTCGCATAGGGTAGTTAGCGTGATGTTTTAGAGTGGAGTATTAGTGAGGTAATGTACGAATTATTTGTGATGGAGGAATTTATTATCCATAACTTTTCCGGATAGTTGAGCATTTATAGTTGCTGTAAGATAATGCCTGATGAATATTGGAAATTAATGAAATACATCTTATATGTAATGGTAACAAATGTTATCTTTTTATGGATTTCAAAGCAGGTTTAACAAAACTTATCTCTGTACTTGAAGCGGAGGAAACAGGTTATATGATCGTTGGTGGTTTTGCAACTAGCTATTACAATCAGTTTCGATTTACCGCCGATATTGATACGGTAATTCAGATTCATCCGCATCAGGTAAAAAGTATTATTAAGCATTTCCCAGATTGGGGCTATCATGAAGAAGGATTTATTGAAAATGCTCGAAAAGGTATCGTTTTTAATATCACGGATTTTGAGAGTGGAGTTAAATTTGACTTTATGGTTTATCGGGATAGTGATTATAATTGGAAAGCCTTTGAACGTCGCCATGAAGTAGAATTTTATGACCAGAAAATCTATATT
>JBGCES010000579.1:0-3421 GCA_045106545.1 Saprospiraceae bacterium | reverse complement strand
GTCGCAAGAAGTAGAAATACGGTTGATTAAGCGAGCAAAACGATCATCGTGTTGAGTATGATGATCGCGGTCGTATTGCCAATAATTGAAAAATTAATCGATGAAAGCGGTCGTGTCGATTTCGTCTTGGAGGTATTTTTGAAAGAGTATTTGGTAATCAGACTCTTGCATAATATATGATGAATTAATTATAAATATTCACTATTTGGTGATTTCATTAAGTTTTGTTTACCTATTTTTATCAATTTGAAATCAAAATAGTGATTATTGGTAGTGAAGTAGATATCTTTGCTAAAGAATTATTAAGTAACCTTTAGAAAATAAATTCCCGATTTTTGATTAATAAGTTTGAGGGCAACAATAACTAATCTTAGTTAAAAGAATAATTATTTGTACACGAGTCTGATTTTGAATGTAACATAAAGTCTGTCTTCTGTCAGATTTATCGGTCTCTTTTCTGTCCTCTGACTTACTAAATTATCATTTTACGATGTACACCTTACAAATCAAAGACGAAACGGCAATTGGTGATGTATTAAATAAAATTCAATTGCAATTTGAAACGGAATACATTACGGTCGAAGAACTGATCAAAGCTCGAATTGCTACAGAAATCGAACGATATGAAAGTAACCTCGCTAATTACCGCACCAGTTTAGTACAACCCACTCATTTAGAGCAACGCCTGAATCAAAATAGTGCGCCTAAAATTGATCTAGAAAAGCAATGGTATATTGCGTTACAAGCCTTCCAAGAAAATGGTTTTTTCATCTTGGTGGACGATGAGCAAGTAGATGAATTGCATCAAAAAGTCCATGTAGATGAATCGACCGAAGTATCGTTTATTAAACTTACGCCTCTAGTTGGTGGCTAAAACTTGCCATCAAACTTATATCTATTTTTTATCTGCTCAAAATAAATCCCGATGTTTAAATATTTCAAAACGCCCGCCGAAAGACAATACCATGATATTGATACCTTAATGAAATCTATCAATTCGCGTGTTTCAACCTATTCGGTCACCTCTAACGATTTGAGTGGAGTGGATCCATACGAAATATTAAAAAATCAAAAGCCAGAGCAAATTAAGCCATTTGTATTAAAACTCCTGGATTACGTTTGCCAAGCAGGCTTGAAAGCTCATAAAGCGAAAGAATATTCGGAAGCACAACGTTCTTGCCATCGAAAAATTAGTATTGCTTTCGCTGTTATTGGCGGTTTGCTACGTCGCAATCAACAATATTCAGAACAAGAATGGATGGAGTTGTTTCAAAAACTAAATGAAATCTATCAAGTCATTACAGAAAAAAAGGCGCATTTAAGGTTTATAGATTTTCCTTTTAATTATGCAATTCAACAAATCGAAAAGCGGTTGAAAAAAGCGATTGCTACGCAGCAATTGCTAGAATTTGTTAAGCAAATGATTGGCTGGGATCTTTTTCGAAAAGATAGTAAAACCTATTGGGGCAGTGATATGGGAAAGGCGACTGCAAAATTGAATAACATCCTACAAGCTAGTGGAGCTGTTGCCGTTTTTGAATTAAAAACGGAAGATATCGGAGCCGAGGTTAACGAAATAGTAAAGACGGTAATAGAAAATCAAAGCGACTTTTACCAGATACTTCATTTAGCGGCAAGTGCATCGGGCGGCAAACCGACCAAGAAATTTACTGATGCAATAGAAAAGGCTATTCCGTTAATGGGTAGAGACGTTTACCGTAAAGTAGCGCAGCAGTTTATCCAAATTGCTTTGGAACAGGAAGTGGAGGAACATAAAATTACTTACAGCCATGCTGGTCGTTCGCATTTTTACACTCAATATATGTACCTGTGTGATCCGAGTAAGCAATTTATGAAAGGTGTTGTTTGGACGCTGGCATCTTTTTCTGATCGTGAAACTATCCGACTTTTAGGTAAATTATTAGAAAAATCATTTGCTAAAATGCCTGGTGTTGGTCCCGCTGCGGCAGCACTTGGCAATGCATGTGCCTATACTTTGGGTAATATGCGTGGTAAGGACGGTTTGGGTGAACTCGCTCGCTTAAAATTACGCGTTAAGCAGAATAATATAAAAAAGACGATTGATAAATATTTACAAACTGGAGCGGAAAAGTATAACGTATCGGTAGAAGAATTGAAGGAGATGGCAGTTCCTGATTTTGGTTTGGTTGCAGGAAGTAAGACGGTCGTTTTTGGAGATTATCAACTGAAAGTTGAGATAGTTGGAGCTAAGGTTGTTCAACAGTGGTTTAGACCTGATAGGAACAGCATGAAATCTGTGCCTGCGGCGGTTAAAAATAGTACCTCTTTGACGGATAAACTAAAGAAGATTCGGAAGGAAGTGAAGGAGATTCAAAAGACTTTTTCTGCTCAAAAACAGCGCATTGACAACCAGTTTATCTTGGATCGGACTTGGGATTATAACTCTTTTGCTAAATATTACTTACAACATGGCTTGGTTAGTGTTATTGCCCAAAAATTGATTTGGACTTTTAGTAAAAATGACCAACAAGTAAGTGCAATTTTAGCAGATAATCAATGGATGACCGAAGCTGGAGAGGTCGTCACATGGATAGATAATGATACAAAAATTAAACTCTGGCATCCCGTTTTTTCTACAGAGGAATCTATTGTTGCATGGCGCAATAAAATGCTAGAATTAGAGTGGAAACAACCCATTAAACAGGCTTTTCGCGAGCTATATCTCTTGACTGAAGCGGAATTAAATACACGCAATTATTCCAATCGCATGGCAGCGCATATTCTAAAACAACATCAGTTTAAAACGCTGGCAGTTATGCGGGATTGGAAGTATGCTTTGATGGGTTGCTATGATGATGGCATTTACAATCAAATTACGGAAAAGCATTTACCTGAACACGGCATTACAGCAGAATATTGGATTGACGAACTAAATGACATTGATGCGACTAACGATAGTGGAATTTGGCTATATGTAGCAACCGATCAAGTAAAATTTAAAGATGCGAAAGGGGAGGTTTTAAACTTAGTAGATGTACCACCCATTGTTTTTTCGGAAATTATGCGAGATGTTGATTTGTTCGTCGGGGTTTGTAGTGTAGGTAATGATGCAGCATGGCAAGACGGTAATGGCGTTCGCCAAAATCATCGTGATTATTGGGTGAGTTATTCTTTTGGCGACCTCACGGAGATTGCCAAAACCCGTAAAACGATTTTAGAACGATTGCTACCGCGCCTCAAAAAAATCCGCGATAAAGCTCATATTGATGGTAAATTTTTAATTGTAAAAGGCGAGTTGCGTACTTACAAAATCCACATCGGTAGCGGTAATATTTTGATGGAACCGAACGATCAATACTTGTGCATTGTGCCCGCCCGCACCGCCGAAAAAACGACCGATAAACTATTTATTCCTTTTGAGGGCGATCGGGGATTATCG
>JBGCES010000578.1:0-1782 GCA_045106545.1 Saprospiraceae bacterium | reverse complement strand
GATATTGAGAATTATTACAATAAAAAAAGTAACGCGAAGTATAACGAACGGACGATTCGACCCGTGGAGAGTATGATGTGGAAGAATAACTTTTAATGGTAGCAAAGGCTTTAGCCTTTCCTGTCGCAGCCCTTTAGGGCGTACGTTATATTTCTTCGTCCTAAAGGACTATGACGGGAACGGCTAAAGCCGTAACTACCAGCAAACAAAACCAATGAACTTACGAATTATCTCAGCAGGGGCGGGGAGTGGTAAAACCTATCGCCTTACCTCCGAAATGGTGGACTTGCTCAAAAGCGGTAAGGTGAAGGCGAGTGGCATTATTGCGACGACCTTTACCAATAAAGCGGCGGCGGAGTTGCAGGAACGGGTACGCATTCGCTTACTCGAAGAAGGATTGACGGAGCAAGCCGATCAATTGACCAATGCGTTGATTGGAACAGTTCACGGTTTGGGAGTGAAGTTATTGAAACGCTTTGCTTACGAGGCGGGCGTATCTCCTGAAGTGTCCATTATCGCTGACGAGGATCAGCAAGTATTATTCAATAATGCTTTGGCGACGGTGCTGACGGGCGAACGGGTACAACGGATGGAGCGCTTGTGTGATAAGTTGGGATTGAATAAAAATGACTATTTCGATTGGCGAAAGGAAGTGCGACAAGTGACGGAAGTAGCGCGCGCCAATGCGTTTGATAAGGCGATTTTAAAAGAAAGTTGTGAACGCTCAATTACGGCTTTTCAACAATTTTTAGAACCGCAGTCGGGTTTGTCATTGGTAGATTTTAATGCAAAATTAGCGGAACTACTTGATCTAACAATTACTGCCTTACAAGGTAACGCAGATGAAACCAAAACGACTAAAACGGCTACAGGGAAGTTGCAACAACTCCAACGTACGCTCAATTTGCGCGGCTTTTTACATTGGTACGAACTAGTTAAAATTAGCAAAGTAAAACCAGGCGCGAAAAGTCGCGATGACGTTGAAGAACTCAAAGACTATGTTTTAAAACATGAAACACTCGCCGAATTTCATCAAGACATCGCCGCTTTTATTCAAAATGTTTTTGAATTGGCAATGGAAGCGATTCGCGAATATGATGAATATAAAAAACGCCGTGGCTTAATTGATTACACCGATATGGAGGTGCATATCAAGGAGTTATTAAAGAATCAAGCGGTTCAGGAAGTGATGAGCGCGGAATTGGATTTGTTGATGGTAGATGAGTTTCAAGATACGAGTCCGATTCAGTTAGAAATCTTTTTGCAACTCTCTAAATTTGCGAAGCATTCCGTTTGGGTTGGCGATCCGAAACAGTCGATTTATGGTTTTCGGGGCGCAGATCCTGAATTGATGCAAGCCGTGATGGATAAGACGGGTGGCGTAAAACCAGAAGATATTCAGACGCATTCGTGGCGGTCACGCGAAGATGTGGTTTTTGCGACGAATGCATTATTCTGCAAAGCTTTTTCGCAATTGCCCGAAGCGCAAGTAGCGTTACAGCCGAAGCGACAGTGCAAAGCTTCGGCAGATAGTATTAACAAAGAAGATGAGCCATTTGAAGTAACGGAAGCCTTACAACATTGGCATTTTTCCTTCGAAGGCGGTAAACGAATCCCCGGCAAGCCGTGGATGGAAAATTGTATTGCCGAAACGACGCGGCGCACTCTAGACGGGCAAATTTGGGTAAAACCTAAAGATGAAAAAGAGTGGCGATTGGCGCGTGCAGGCGACGTAGCGATTTTGTGTCGTTCTAATAAAAGTTGTCAAGAAATGGCAAATGC
>JBGCES010000577.1:0-3841 GCA_045106545.1 Saprospiraceae bacterium | reverse complement strand
CCAGATAGGTCAATCGAATTGCCGTTAGAAGCGATATGCAAATACATATTTCTAGGCGTGTCTTGAATATCTTCAATATTGATGTTTTCCTGATCTAGATATCCATAATTCATAAAATCTGCCGATTCTTCTGAAGCATTTTGTATCACAATGGCTAAGGAATCGAACCATATTTTATTTAATCTTTTACTAAATCTTCTACCTTTTCTATTGAACAGGGGCAAAAGCACGTAGGTGAGTAAACCGAGGAATATCAACTTGCAGACATGCAAAAACAATTTCATTTTTTCCATAGCAATTGAATCGTAAATGAGTGTGGTGTTTAATACTTGCATATTCAATTTTGATATTTTTCTATTGAGGAAAAGCGTTTGAAGAGTGAGGCTCAATCTAACCGAAGGGACCGGATACCATGCAAGAATCCGATCCCTGAACATATCTAGCCCAAATAATTTGACGGTTTACAGAAGGTTAATTTTAGTATTGCGGAAAAGAGTATTAGGAATATAATATTGAAACTAGCGTAGCTTAGAAGTACCCCAAAGGTGCATACCTTTTGAGAAAAGCTTGTTCAATTATTGGTCAAATGCTTTAGACTATGTTGTATTTGGCGGGTGTTCACTTATCGTTCACCTAAAAGATGGGTGCTGATAACGGATGGAGTGGCATGCTGATCAAAACCGATGAGCTTGCTTCGTTAAATTGGAACGCGGATGAAACAAGATCGAAAGGGGTAAAAGGATAATGGGCGGTGGGTGAAACCAGTGAATTTATGTTTACTAAACCTTTGAGGTTTAGTAAACATAGCACTAACCATCAGCAGATTTAACCCACTACTGGATAATGAATCAACTTACTCCCCCTACTTCCGCGCCTCCGATGGACTTTCATTAAATTCCGCTAAATAGGTCGTAGAAAAGTAGCTCGTAGAACTAAAACCAACTTGGTAAGCTATTTCCGTCACAGTAAGTTGAGTGGTTAACAGTAATTCGCGGGCAGCTCGTAAGCGAATAGTTCGGATCAACACCGAAGGAGATTTTCCGGTCAACGCTTTTATTTTGCGAAAGAGCTGACTGCGGCTAATTTGCAGGTATTGACAGAGGTTTTCTATGTCAAAATCTTGGCGAGACATGCGTTCCTGTACAAAATTGGTAATTTTTTGCAGAAAGAGCTCTTCGGTGGTAGGTTCAGTAGTAGCTGAATTAGGGGGTTCCATCAGTAGTTGAGCATATTTTTGCTGTAATTGGAAGCGTAGTTGAAGTAAGTTTTCCAACCGAATATTTAATTCTTTTTCATTAAATGGCTTACTGAGGTAAGCGTCTGCGCCCATAGCTAAACCACTCAACTTGGCATCCATATCCGTTTTAGCCGTTAGCAAAATAATGGGAATGTGGCTCGTACGTTCGTCTGCTTTGAGCGTGGAACAAAGTTCATAACCATTTTTTAGCGGCATCATGACATCACTGATGATGAGGTCAGGTATTAAGTTGATGGCCTGTTCAATTCCTTCTTGTCCATTTTTAGCAACATGCAATTCATACTTTTGAGCTAAACAGGCATGAAGAAATTGTACCATATCTGGATTGTCTTCTACGATTAAAAGCTGAGGTAGCGCATCCGTTTCGTTTGTGCCAACAACCAGTCGTTTTTCATGTGTTATTTCATTATGAATTGGAATATTACGTTCTTGAATAGTAGCAATTTCTAGATTCGCGTTCTGAGTAATCGGTAACTGCACTGTAAAGACCGTTCCTACACTCACTACACTACTAACTTGCACTTTTCCTTTTAGTAATTTTACTAATTCTTTAACCAGCGACAAACCAATGCCACTACCTGTAGGATTTACCTTATTTTCTAATTGAAAATAGCGGTCAAAAATGTGTGGTAGTTCTGCTTCGGGAATACCAATGCCTGTGTCTTTTACTTGAATAGAAAGTTGTTGATCAACTTGCTGCAAGGATAAGGTAACACTACCGCGTTCAGGCGTAAACTTAATCGCATTGGATAGCAAATTAGCAACAATCCATTGTAGTTTTTCTTTATCATGATCCATCATGATCACTTTATCCGAGGATTCATAAGCTAACTGGATCTTTTTATCCACCGCTAGCGGCTTGAAAGAACTTAAAATGTATTTTAGAAAAATTACTACATCCCCCTGCACTAGACGGATACGAACAGATTGCGATTCCAATTTATGGAGTTCTAAAATTTGATTGGTTAACTGGAGTAATTGATGGGTATTTTTGCGAATCAGTCTCACGCCTTCAGCTGACCATTGAGCGGGATTTTCGTTGATTTTTTCATTCATCCCCATGATAATACTCAGTGGTGTGCGGAGTTCGTGGGAAATATTGACAAAAAATTGGGTTTTAAACGCATCCATTTCTTCTGCCTTCTGCAACTTTTGTGCTTGCAAAACAGCTTTCATTTTTTCCTGTGCTAAGGCATTTTGCCGTTTGATTTTCTGAAAACGATACATCAAATAAAATAGCACCACACTAAACAGCAAACCTAAAGTTGTCAACACAATCCAGTTTCTTTGGCGGTTGATTTGTTCGTCTAATGCTCGTTTCTTTATTTCATTTTCCGCTACTAACTTTTCTTTTTCTCTGGCAAATTTATAGTCAGCTTTTAACTTAGCGATTCTCTTCGTGCGATCTTCATTCACCAAAAAATCTTGCAGTTCCTGATAGCGTTTAATTTGCTCCAAGGCGAGTTGATATTGCTGTTCTTGTTCCAGCAATTGATAGAGTAACCATCTAGCATCCGCTTCTTGTTTAGGCAAATCTGCCTCCGCTGCCAACGCTAGTGCATTTGCTAAATACTGCTGTGCCAATACGGGCTTAGATTGCCGAGTATAAACCTTCCCCATTCCAGTAAAAATCTCGGATTGCCTTTCCTTCCATTGAGCATTTTCTGCATAAGTAAGCGCGCGATTATAAATAACCAAAGCAGAGTCCAATTGATCGAGCTGTTCCAAACAATTTGCTTTGATATAAAAAACACTTGCTTTTAATTGATTTAATTTCCGAGGCTCTAGTTTGCGGATAGCTACATTCAAGAGCGTAATAGCACTATCACATTGCCCTTGCAGGGAATGGATTCTACCCATGTATCCCAAAAATTCAATTTCTCCCAATTCATCCTGATTGTCCGTTGCGATTTGTAATACCCGCTGGCTATAACGCATCATTTCATCCAAATCATCATCCGCTAAATCAAATAAAGTAAGCTGAAACTTAGTCGCCATTGCTTGATCCGCATCGGGTAATTTTTCTCTGACTTTTAATTCTTCCTGATAAGCCATCAGACTTTTATCATACAATCCTTTTTTATAATAACCCGCTCCCATATAACGGTAGATAGCTGCTAATGCTTTCCAATCTTTGCGCTCCTTTGCCAAGGCAATGCCTTCTTCAAAGATTTCAATACCATTTTGCAATTCGTTATTTTCAAAATACAACCAAGCGATATGACGGAGCGTAGTCAATTCTATTTTTAGAAATTTTTTAGCGCGTTGTAGGTCTAAACTCTGGAGGTAATAAGCATAAGCGGTTTCGTATTGCCCACTATTGGTAGTGATACTCCCCAAATTATGCAATGCATCAATCTGACCAATGGTATCTTTTTTTGCGGCAGCGTAGCCCAATGACTGTTCGTAATAGCGAATGGCATTTTTATAATCATCTAAAAAGAAATAGACGTTGCCTAACGTATTTAATATCGTCCCCACTCGATAGTCAATTTGTCGCGCTATTTCCAAAGCGGCGTGATTATTTTCTAAAGCCGCATCGTACTGTTTCAGACTGTGGTGCGCTAAGCCTTTGATGCGCAA
>JBGCES010000576.1:0-2201 GCA_045106545.1 Saprospiraceae bacterium | reverse complement strand
CTATACCCGCAATCTAAAATTCACGCTTTATGCCCGGGATAATCAACCCGGTGCAGGGGGGACAGCCCTTAAGGAAGTTAGCTTCGAAGTGGACGGCACAGCTGGTCCATTTCTAGTTACTTCTCAAAATAGTTGCGCTATTTTAACTGCTGGTGCCAGCCAAACTATAACTTGGGATGTAGCGAATACGAGCAATACAAATGTAAATGCGCAAACTGTCAATATCGAACTTTCCATTGATGGTGGCTATACCTGGGGTTATAGTTTAGCAATAAACACTGCTAATGACGGCTCGGAGTCGATCACCCTGCCCGCTAATATTTGTACGGATCGTGCTCGTATTAAGGTAGAAGTAGTTGGCAGCGGCTATTCTTTCTTTGATGTAAATGATCAAAATTTTAGTATTTATGATGCCGCCAATAATTTAAAGACTCCGCTGGTCATTAATGCTGACGGAGTAAATGATGGAGTAGAAATAAACGAAACTGTCGGTAACTTTGGCACGGGAGATTTTACGATTGAATTCAATATGAAGTCGGAAACTAGTGGAACTGGTGGTTTTCTAGTGGCTAAACGAGCCGCTTGTAGTGCGGGTAATTTCTGGCAGATTTGGTTTGACCGCTCAAATGGCACTATCAAAACGACATATAGTGATGGAACTAATCCTGATATTGAAATTAATTCCAGTAACAATGATTTACGGGATGGGATGTGGCATCATATCGCCATTACTCGTGCTAGTGGAACGGTTAAAATTTATATTGATGGGACAGAAAAAGGCAGTGGAACTGCGGCTATCAATTTGACTAATTCGGATAAATTAACGCTAGTCACCCATCCCTGTGAGTTTTTCTACGCCACCTATGACGGAAGTTTAACGGAAGTGAGGATTTGGAATGCCGCCCGTACCGAAAGTGAAATCACCAATAACGCCAACTGTCCGCTTACAGGAATGGAGAGTAATTTAGCATTGTATTACCCTTTGTACGTGGCCAATTGCGGTAGCTGCGGTGCGAATGGTAATGGCATTACCGATGCCTCAGGAAATGACAATCATGGTACGTTGTTAAACGACGTAAACATTGAATTTGGAGATAATGATCTACCTCAGTGCTCAGGTTGTACTCATGGTGCTTTTTCAATTAACTCCCAACCTGGAAATACTACCGTCGCCGCTGGTTCTAATGCTAGCTTCAGCATCGGAGCGACTGGAACAGGTTTAGTTTATCAATGGTTAGCTAGTACCGATAATGGAGCAACTTTTCAGCAAATCGCGGGGGCAACAGAAAGCACTTATACTACAACGGTGAACGGCTCGGATAACGGTAACCAATATATCTGTCGCATAGCCAATGATTGTGATATACAAACCTCTAGTGCCGCCACCTTGACGGTAAATTGTAACTCGTTGAGTATCAGTAATATTACTGGCGAAGCCGCACCCTGTGAGGATGGTTATTTTACTTATTACGCTGATCCTAATAGTGATGTAGTTAGTTGGAACTGGTCGGCACCCGCTGGTTGGGAAGTAACGGCGTTTGAGAATATGGTGTTTGCACAAGTTGGAAGCACGGTGGGGCAAATTAGCGTAACCGCAACGGACGGCTGTGGAGGTACTGATACGAAGAATTTTAGTGTTAATCCTGTACTCATAGAAATTACTACTAATCCCACTTCTCAAACAGTTAACGAAGGCACATCTGTTAGTCTGACTACAGCGGTAACCAATGGAAGCGGAACAACGGATTACTTATGGCAAGAAAGTTTTGATGGTGGCGCTACTTTTATTGACATTGAAAACTCTAATGCAGCTGCCTATAGTTTTACGGCAGACTTGGAACATGATGATCGCCAGTATCGTTGCGTGGTGGATAGCGATTGTTTGCGTGATACTACGGACACAGCAGTTCTGACCGTGAATTGTACAACTACTGCTCCTTTAAATAACCAATCTATTGTAGGAGCCGCAGTTATTTGTAATAATAACGCTACTACCTATGCGCTCCCCGCCATTCCTGGTGCAGATACCTATACTTGGACATTACCTAATGGTTGGACGGGAAACTCTACCAATAACGAAATTTCAGTAATACCAAATGGGAGCGGTGGAACAGTTAGTGTGAGTGTAACCAACGGTTGTGGAACAAGTGCGGCAAGTACACTGGAAGTAAGTTATGATGCTAGCAACTGTCACCGCGTTA
>JBGCES010000575.1:0-7644 GCA_045106545.1 Saprospiraceae bacterium | reverse complement strand
CATTAAAACGTACGCAGATCTGCTGACGCCTTATAATTTTTACCGTATCCACCAAGGGCATATGGTGAATTTGAATTCTATTTCACGTTATATTAATGGCGAAGGTGGTGGAGTCATTCTAGCAACTGGACAGGAATTGACGGTTTCCAAACGCCGCAAAAAAGGCTTTCGGGAACACTTGGAAATTTCGCGTTCACGGAGTGTCATTCAAAATTAATCATCAAATGTATTACACAACGGTTGAATACTTTCACCCTATTTCACACCACTTTTAAATCACCTTGTTTTCAATGAAAAATCTTCTCCTCCTTAGCATTTTACTCTACAGTGCCTTTTTGACGGCGCAGATTACTGATCCCAAAGCCACTGAAGTGTGGGAACCAGAACCTCGCAAAGTAACGGGCAGTTTAAATTACGCCCCACCTTCGGATGCCATCGTTTTATTTGATGGCGAAAGCGCAAAACATTGGCAACATGATGATGGAAGTGCGGTGAAATGGACGGTAGCGAATGGTATTATGACCGTAAATAAAGGTACGGGACAAATTCGTACAAAAGAGAAATTTGGTGATTGTCAATTGCATTTAGAGTGGCGTTCTCCGCAGGTAATTGAAGGCGAAGGGCAGGGGAGAGGCAATAGTGGCGTCTTTTTACAAGGTCGCTACGAAGTACAAATTTTAGATTCTTACAATAACCGTACTTATTCTAACGGACAAGCGGGTTCGATTTATAAACAACATATTCCACTGGTTAATGCTATGAATCCGACTGGAGAATGGCAGGCATACGATATTATTTTTACGGCACCGCGATTTAATGAAGATGGTATGCGCGTAGCGCCGGGGTATATTACTGTTTTACACAATGGTGTTTTGATTCAAAATCACGTGGAAATCAAAGGAACTTCCGAATATATCGGTTTACCTAAAAATATTGCGCACGAAGAAGATGTGATTATTTTACAAGATCATAGTAATCCAGTGAGTTTTCGTAATATTTGGTTGCGAAAGCTATAAGAAATGCTACATAAATAGTCACGTCTAATAGAGTAAATAGCTCGCGTAGATAAAAAACGGTAAGACAGATGCAACACTGCTTACCGTTTTTTGTATTTAATCTTGAAAAAGCAACCTTCTGTCGGTCAAATTCCGAAAAGTAATTACAAAAATGCTACTTTTGGCGTTTATATAGTAAGCTAAATTTGTCAACTAAAACGCTCATCTGTACGCTAATAAATTTTGCGGACAGCCTGATATATTAACTCTCAACTATGCGTATATTTTCACTCCTACTGTTTGTTAGTTTTCTAACTTTTTTTTCCTGCTCTAACGAATTTGAGCTTAATGCTCCGTATCAAGACGTCGCGGTGGTGTATGGATTCATTGATAAAGATGACCCTGTTCATTACATTCGGGTAGAAAAAGCCTTTATCGATCAGGAAACCAGTGCAGTAGAACTTGCAAAAAATCCAGACTCTTTGTACTACGAAAACGTTTTAGTAGAAGTCGTGCGCTTGGATAAGGGAAATGAAACGATCGTTTTAGAACGCGTTAATGGAGATGATGTTGGACTGCCTCGTGAGGAAGGTGATTTTGCTCAGTCTCCCAATATACTCTATGGTTTCTCACTGGCTGATGATGAAAAATTGGAAGGAGAAGAACGCCTACAGTTACGCGTCAGTAGAGGTGACGAAAAAGAAGTGGTTACTGCTGAGACGACGATCATCGGTGACATCGAATTTCAACAAGGTCGTCCACCCGAAACGGATTTGAGCTTTCAATATACTAGAAATACGAGTTTTGCTTGGTTTGCTCGTCAAGGAGGACAACTGTTTGATTTAGTACTTGACGTAAATATTCAGGAACTCGATCCAGAGGATAATTCACAGTTTATAGATCGTACCTTTGAGTGGGTCATCAGACGTAATATTCGTCGGGAAAGCGACGGTGGGCCACAGGTTAAAGTAGATATTCCAGGAGAATTATTTTATCAATTTCTACAGAGTCAATTGGAAAATGAACCTCGCAGACAACGTTTCTTTAAATCTATTGATGTAAACGTTTCCGCAGCTGGACAAGAATTAGTAGATTTTCTAGATATTACTCAAGCAAATACTGGAATTACCAGCGCGCAGGAAGTACCCACTTTTACTAATTTGGAAGGTGGAGCAGTAGGGCTATTTACTTCGCGTAAAACGGCAATTGTCCAAGTTACTTCGCTTGCTCGTGAAACCCGCGATTCTTTAAGATCTGGTATCTATACTAAGAACTTGAACTTTCAGTAAGCTATTTTAGTTAATAAAAGTCAATCATAAAAAAGCGTTGATATTTCAAGTTCGAAATATCAACGCTTTTTTAGTTGAAGAATAGCAATAAGTGTATTATTTGAATTTTATTTCTATGAAAATCTGATATGATAAATATATCTTTCCAACAATCCAATCACTCCGCTCTCACCGTCGGTTCCCAAGTTCCTTTCTCAATACCTTTCAGATACCGAAAAAAGCCTTGTCCCAGTGCAATATTCATCCATACGAAATAACTCAAATTTCGCAGCAGCGGGATATGGATATTTAATTTTTTTAAGATAAAATCTACCGTCGGAATACCTACAAAGAAGAATAGCCAAGCTCCAAAAATAATCGTATAAATTGGACTTCCAGCATAAGCTAAAATACCGCTAGCTATCATGGAAATCACCATAAAAAAGATGCCCCACCAGCGCAGTACTTTATGCGACAAAAAGGCAAAATCGACTATTTTAAAAGGTGGTAACCATAGATTGTGAAAAGTGCTTAAGTTTTGATAGTTTCCTGCGGAAATACGCGTCTTCCGCTTGTATTCGTCTTCGATTCGGTGAGTTGCCGCTTCATAACATACTGCGTCTAAGTCGTTGATAGTTAAACCATTACGTTCCAATACACGCATGCAGATATAAAAATCATCTACCAAATTTTGTAAAGGAACAGGAGAGAACCAATCTGCCCGGATAGCGTAGCAGCCCCCAAAGGGACCAATCATTTTTCCCCATACTAAGCCTTCATTGTATTTTAGTTGTACTTCGCCCGATAGGTAGCGATTTTCAGAACGAGAAATGCCTTGCTCACGCAATCCTTCATTGAGCATATTAGCATCGACAATTACGATTTTTTCATTTTTAAAATGGCGGACTAAATTGCGCAGCGTCTCTGGTTCGAGCATCACATTCGCGTCTGTTACCAATAGAATATGCGGTACAGATTTATCTGCGAATGACTTTTCTTGACTATTTGATTTTTTACTATAATTTTCCTTTGCTTTCTTTACTAAATCATTGATTACTGCTGGTTTCCCACGTCTTTCTCTGAATGCAAAAAAGTGAAATTGCGTCTGGTCTTCTGCCTGAGCACTTACAATTTCATTCGTTCGATCCGCCGAACAATCTGAGCCAATAAAAAAATGTAAACGCTCTTGTGGATAATCCAAATTCTGTAAACTCGCTAGTTTCTGTTGAATAACAGCTTCTTCGTTATACAAAGACATGACGACCGAAACGAAGGGTAGTTCAGCTGTCGTTTTATAAAAATCATTACGCGGCGGACGATTGCGCGCGAGCATTTTTAATAAAAATGGATAAAAGATATAGGTATGAAATAAAGCTAAGATGCTACCCCAAACGAGAACGGAAAGTAATATGAAGAGTAGCGGAGAAAGCAAGGTAGTGGATAGTTAATAGGTTGATTTGTAAAATATATTTAATCCCTAATTAATTGCAAAATTTGCGTTTAATAAGACGATTTAACGACTGCCAAGTGCGGATGAAGAACTGAATTTAGAGGAAGGTGGATTACGTTTATTTGACTTCTGCTGAGGTAGCATTTGCTGATAAGCAGTAATCAATCGTTGACCAATTTCCAGATTATCATATTCTTTTGCCACTAAAACCTGCGCTCGTCTGCCTAAGTTTACTAACTGTCCATTAGACTGATAACATTCGGCTACGCAGTTGACAAATTCCTCAGGCTGATTAGCAATCATCACTTCTGAAGCATGTTCTGCTTCGATACCTTCTAGACCAATTTCGGTTGTCAGCACGACCCGTCCTAATGCCATTCCTTCCAAAATTTTCACCCGCATTCCACTACCTGAAAGCAAAGGTACTACCATCAAACTATGTTGATTAATAAACTCCGCTGCATCTGGCACTTCCCCGTGTACCACGACATTTTTTTCTTTACTATTCAATAACCACTTGGGCGTATTGCGACCTGCGATATGTAGTTGTAAATCAGGGAATTGTGTACGTATTCGCTGCCACACATGCTGCAAAAACCACTTCAATCCTTCCTGATTGGGCATCCAATCTAAAGAGCCAATAAAGCCAATAGAAATATGGTCTTTGAAACTAGCATCATCCGCCAAATAGTATCGACTATCAATACCGACAGGTGTGACGTGAGTCGCTTTTTGATAACCTAACTGCTGATAAATTTTTTGATCGCGCTCTGTAATTGAAACCAGCAAATCATAATTTTGCAACTGTGCTACTTCGTAACGTTTTAACTTCTTAGTGAGGTGTTGTAAATACCATTTTTTGGGTAAAAATCGCGTGTTTACTGCGATACGTTCCCAGATTTCATGTTCTACATTATGTGAACGTAGTGCAACGATGGCTTTAGAATATTGGCGAATAATGGGAATGTATGGAGCGAGGTATAAGGTTTCTAGCTGTACGACATCGAAGGTTTTACGTTGTAATAGTTTACGCAATTCATTCGAAAAGTCCTCAGAAACAAAACGCTGAATGTGATAAGATTCGGAAGAAAAAAGGTTTTTAAAAGCGGCGAATGGTTTAATACGGTTATCTACTGCGGCAGTGTGAATTTCTTGATAATGATTAAAATCTTTAGGGAGTTGTTTTAAATCAAAATAATGTTTAGAGGTATTCATGGCTAATAAAGTCACCTCACAGCCCAACTCGTTCAGCGCGCGACTCAAAGTGGTCATCGCGATGCTTTCGCCGTCTTTAGTTGGATAAGGAAATTTTTTGCACAATTGAAGTACTCTCATAAAGACAAAAGTAAATCATTTTGCGCGTTAACTTTAGAAATCATTGTTAAAAAATGGTAAACGAAAGATAGACGAGTAGGTAAGGTTGATGGTGGTAGATTGATTATTTAGCCAAATAAGTGAGGATCTAATTATACCCAAATAAAAAAAGGGGCACTCAAAGAGTACACCCTATTTAAAAAAGCCATCTTCGTAACTTTTTACGGAAGATTGCATTTGGAAAGCAAAACCGAAGTTTTCTTTCCTTGTAAAGCCCATATTTTTATATAATGATGAAGCAAGAAAGAGGAATAGAAAAATTCACTCGATTTCATACACATCATATTTTACGCTATTGAAAGCGATATTCTGCAAAAAAAAATCCCCATAACTTTTTACGGGGAGTTTAAAAGTGGAAAGCAAAACCGAAGTTTCCTTTCCTTGTAAAGCCCATATCTTATATAATGATGAATAATAAATTTCCTTTACTATCATCATGATTATTATTGTTATTGTCAAATTTTTATCACGCCGCTTTTGGCGTTTTTGTTAATACAAAGATAAGCGGTGTTTTTTATAAAATGCGGCTCATCTGATCTCGTCCAATCTATGCGTAACAAAATGAAAAAAACGAAGATTATGTATTACTAAATGGTTTATTTTAGAAACCATCACCACTCTCTAATGCACTGTTGCATTTTTGCTAATACAAAGATATAAGCAAAAAAATACATTTAAGCGTTCGTCTGATATCAGGGAATGAATGCGTAATAAAATGAAAAGTCGAACGATAAACGGCTGCTATCAGACCTTCGTTAACGCAACATTTTCTTTACTTTTGGGAAAACTATTCAAGATTATGAAATGCCGAAAAAATAAATTTACATGTTGCCCAAATGGTGATTTTGCTGAATGAATAGTTTTTATTCAATAAAATTATTAATTGAAAAAATCAAAGTGTAAATTTATTTTTTCGGCCAATACTATGATACGTTTCTGTAATGAAAACTAGCTGAAATTTTAATTAATTTAACCATACTAATTTGGTAGCCGTCCATCGCCTACCATTCATCGTCCACCGTCTGATTCATGCTAAAAATTATCGAGTGTCCCCGTGATGCGATGCAAGGTTTAAAACCTTTCATCCCCACTGAACAAAAAGCGCAGTATATCAACCAGTTACTACAAGTTGGCTTTGATACGATTGATTTTGGCAGTTTTGTTTCGCCCAAAGCGATTCCGCAAATGCGGGATACGGCGCAGGTACTAGCCCAGTTGGATCTATCGACTACGCACTCAAAGTTATTAGCCATCGTAGCCAATCAACGTGGTGCAAATGATGCCGTGCAATTTGAAGAAATCACCTATCTCGGTTATCCTTTTTCCATTTCTGAAACCTTTCAATTACGCAATACTAATGCGACCATCGAAGAATCGCTAGAACGCGTAGCAGATATTCAAGATACTTGCGTAAAGCATGGGAAAGAAATGGTCGTCTATATCTCGATGGGCTTTGGCAATCCGTATGGTGATCCCTGGAATGTTGATGTGGTTGGTAAATGGACGGAGGTTTTGGCAAATATGGGCATTAAAATCTTGCAATTATCGGATACCATCGGAGTGAGTAATCCGCAGAATATCCGCTATTTATTTAAAAACTTAATTCCTGCATACTCGCAGATTGAGTTTGGTGCACACCTACATACAACTCCGACTACGTGGAAGGAAAAAGTACACGCTGCTTATGCAAGCGGCTGCCGTCGTTTCGATGGAGCGATTAAAGGCTACGGCGGCTGTCCGATGGCAAAGGACGACTTGACGGGCAATATGGCTACCGAAAATATGATTTACTATTTTGATGAAAACGATGTCGAAACGGGCTTAGATTATAGGGCCTTTGGGAAAAGTATGGCGATGTCGGGCGAGGTGTTTCCTGTTCATTAAGCACTTACTGTTCCAATTGATAAAGTCTAGCTTTCCATCTGTCAAGATCGGCATAAAGAAATTCTGTTCCTTTATCAATTATTTTTAACTCACCAAATTGGTCAAAGTAGTTTTTATCCAGAATTTCAGGTATGAAATCACATCTCATTTTTAGAGAAAAATTGATTTACTCGTTGCTGAAGTAACGAATCAGCCGCTCCGAACTCACGTATCACACCCTCCTGAATCATCTGCTCTTCATTCACAAAAAAGTCAATCGCATATTCATTGGGCGCAGCCATCATCATTTTGATCACATTATTATTCGTCAAAATATCGCCGCGCTGATTTTTGTAAGTAATATCCGCGGTATATGGATCGAGTCCCGAACTGATGCGCTCAAATAATTGCTCTTCCGTCAATTTGGTCAACTGACGTGGCTCGTAAGCCTGCTGTTCGCCACAACCTACAAGTAGAAAAACACCCACCCACACAAGAAAATACCGCATTGTATTTATTTTTGGTTCTTTGACAAATTTTGCAACCTGTAAAGTGCTTCCGTACGCTGTCTTTCAGACATTGCCCGTATTAACATTATTCGAAAATGCAAAATTTGTCAAAGCGCCTTATTTTTTAATATATAACATCAATTCATCATCTTGTAAACCGCGTACGACCTACATGAATTTGTTAA
>JBGCES010000574.1:0-9176 GCA_045106545.1 Saprospiraceae bacterium | reverse complement strand
GTCCAATCGCAATATCGGAATAACCCGAAAAGTCGCAGTAAATCTGAAAGGAGTAAAAGATAACACCAATCAATAAATGCAAGGACGAAAAGCTATCGGGCGCAGCGAAACATTGATCGACAAAGGGCGCCAGCGAATCCGCGACGGCGACTTTTTTGAAAAATCCCCAAAGAATTTGCCCAAAACCCGTAGTGAGTCGATCCCATTCAAACTTGCGATCTTTCTGAAATTGCGGAAGAAATTCGCTCGCCCGCACAATCGGACCTGCGACCAGTTGTGGAAAAAAGGAAATGAAAGTTGCGAAGCGAATAAAATCGTGTTCTACCTTGATTTTTTTATAATAGGCATCAATCGTGTAAGACATCGACTGAAAAGTATAAAACGAAATTCCGACGGGCAAAATGATGTATAGCGTATTAAATCCAGGACTTAATCCAATCGACTGCATCGCCTCGCTAAAGGAATCAATAAAGAAGTTGAAATACTTAAAAAACGCCAAAAAACCGAGGTTGACAACCATACTCGCCACCAGTAGATTCTTGCGCGTTCCTTGATCTTCGGTATTATCTAATCGCAAGCCAATGTAATAATCAAGTAGCGTTGAAGTTACAATCAGGCTTAAAAATCGCCAATCCCACCAACCATAAAAGAAGTAACTCGCCGCCAAACACAGCAGCAGTCGCGCCCTTCCACGCAAAGCGAAATACAGCGGCAAAAATACCGTAATGAATACCAAAAATGGTAAGCTGTTGAAAATCATGGGTTTATGTAAGTTTTGAGTAACGAGTTTTGAGTTTTGAATTACCCAGAACGCGTTCCCTTCTCGATAGTATGTTTTAGTTTTGGGTTGCACAGGTCTGAGACGCGGCGCGAGCGGGAACTGCCATACATTTCAGCGAAGCGAAGTTTATGGTGTTTCGATAAATCGTAATGATGCTCTAACTAACATTAGAGTCTTCCCTAGAAGGTTTTGTCCCCGCCAATTTTTCTGATCTAATGCTAAATCATTTTTGGCACGAAAACCAATTCCCCAAACCAGATCGTAAGGAGAAGCTTCTGCCATTATTCTGTTCCCAGTTGCCAATAATCGTTTCTTCAAATCTTCATGTTGGGTAAATTTTAAATAATTTCCATACCACACGATTCCTATTTTATTCGCATCCCATATTTCAGGAATAAATCCTTTTATTTCTCTTCCTAACTTTTGTTGAGAAGAAGGATCATTTTCTGTCAAAATCTTCTCCGCTATCTCTTTATCCTTAAATAATTCTGCCTTTTTATACATCATATATTGCTCGCAACAATTGAATACCTTTCCATCTGTATCCTGTATATCTCGAAGCGTCCATTGTCCAAATTGATGTTTCCAAAAAAGATAAAACTTATCGGTTTCTCGCATTTAGAAAGTTATTTAAGGGTAAGATTAATTGATATATTCTCGCAATTCGTCCCGCCAAATCAAATACGCCTCGCCGTTTAAATGAATGCCATCATCCGTGAATTTTTTATGCAAATTATTATTAATGTCACGAAACGTATCGTACAGATTTAAATAGGTTAATCCTTCGCGTTCAGCGATTTGCTGGATACCATGATTTAGTTTTTTAATTTCGGCTTTATTAATTCCGATCTTGCGTACATTATCGTTAGTCGGGAGCACATTTTGTAAAATCAACTCCGTTTGTGGTGTTTCTTTTTGAATCCGTTCGACGATGGTTTCATAATTCGCTAATGTAAATTCCGCATCGTGAAAAAGCAAATCATTGATACCAATCATTAAAAAGATCTGCTTTGGTTGCCCCTCCGTTATATCGCTTAATCTATCTAATAATCCGTTTGTTCCGTCGCCAGCAATACCGCGATTTTTCACGTTTGGATTGTCTAATAATTCTGCCCACTCGCCTTGTTCCGTAATACTATTTCCCAACATCACAATATCGTGGGATTGAGTCGCTAACATCTTTAATTGCATTTTTCGATGTCCATAAACGCCCGTTGTCCCACGATTTTTCATCTTGTACAACACGTAACGTGGACCACCGAGGGATTGGAGGGCGTAGTACCCACCCGCGAGGAGGGCGAGGTTGAGGAGGATGGATAAGGCTAATATTAGTCGCATTCTTTTATAAGCAAAGGTTACTTAGTTGGTAGTTTTTGGTTGGTAGTTGGTAGTTGCACTATTAACGTGTACAAGTACAGGTATTGATGTTTATATCTGTAGTACGGATTTGATTAAATGAAAATCCACAGTGCTTTTTTATAGTAGAAAAATTAATAGAAACACGAAATCGTACTACAAACTTCCAACTAAAAACTACCAACTTTACTTCAATACATCATCAATCGTCACCTTACGCGTATGCTCGGTATGCTTAAAATTTTTATTTGGATTACCCATTTTGACGAGTGCCGTCACTTGTTTCAATACAAATAGCGGTAAACTCCAAACGGCACTCCAGACTTGTTTCGGCACTTGCGACAACTTTAGCGTCAGCAAAATATTCAAACTAAAAATAGCTAATGCGGCTACTAAAATAATGGACATCACGGGTTGTAAAAATAAACCAATGACCGTTAGAACTAACGCAATTGCCAGCATAATGAACAACGGTGGTGCAATCGTCACTAAGCCAAACAACAATTGATTCCAGCGAAAGCCAAAAATACCTTTGGCTAAAATGCGCGATGAATTGGGCAAATTCTGAAAATAACTATACAACCAGCGACTCCGTTGGGTTTCTACCGCATCGCCCGTCGTTACTTTTTCATCGTAAACAATCGCGTTCCATGCGTAAGCGATTTTTTCGTTTTTATCCAAGAGGTCATTTTGTAAAATTTTATCCTCTTGCAACATCTTTTTCCACTTTTCCTTTCCTTTCTGAATTTCTTCTCCATTCAAATACGCTTGATACAATTCACTTTCCACTGCCATCCCAGAACCTGAAATCACGGCTGATGAACCGATTAAATAAGGCACATAACGCTCTACATAATTTTTATAAAATTCACCTAAAGCGTCCATACAAGCGTAGCGTGTGTCGAGGTTTTTAGCCGTTCGCTGCCCTTGAATGGAGCGATGACCAGCGTTTGCATATTTATTAATTTCTTTAAAAAAATCAGGGTGCGCAAGGTTATCACCATCAAAAACCGCGATATATTCGTGAGCACGAACAAAATTTTCAATGCCGTGGATAATAGATTTTGCTTTTAGATTAAGCGCAGGTTGTGGATTTAAAACCGTCAACTTTTCGTGTTCTACGTCCCAGCCTGTAATGTCGCAATTATCGGCCACTAGATAAATATGATGATTGGCGTAGTTCTGTTTAATCAGCGATTGAATTAGTGGTTTGGTAATTTCCGCATTGCGATAAGCGGTGATAATACTACCAAAATCATATTGCTTCGTTACTTTACCATCGCCCATTTTCTCGCTACCAAAAGCAGAAAGTAGTACTTTTAAGAAAGGAAAAATCAGAAAAAAAACGATAATCCCGCTGATGATTAGATAGAGTGTAGTTATTATTTCCATAGTATTGAAAAGTTTGCAGTTTTTAGTTGGTAGTTTGTAGTTGCCGTTTTGACGTGGCATTAAACGTACCTTTTTCACCATTATAGTTCCACCAAATAGCGCGTAAAAATACGGATAAATGTTCGCGTTCGCCGCGTTTCAAATAACCCAAGACATTTTTTGGAATCGTAGCAAATAACAGAAATAAAGTAAAAGCAAACATGGCTAGTTTACCTTTATTTCGACGCATAAACAAGATGCGATTGCGCGTAATATAATACGTTTTTAACGTACTCATCTTACCAACGGCAATGCTTTCTTTATGGATGATTTTTGCGCGCGGTTCGATGTATATTTCATAGCCTGCTTTGCGAATTCGCTCACACCAATCGAGTTCTTCATAATATAAAAAGAAGCCTTCAAACATCGTCCCGACTTGTTCCAAAACGCTACGTGGCATCAACATAGATGCGCCATGTGCATAAGCGGTAGGGCGTGCTTCGTCGTATTGACCACGATCCTCTTCCATTGCGCCCAATGTAGTATTGCGGGCAGTTAGCGGATGAACGGGTGTTGTACCAGCGTATTGAATCGTATCAGGTTGAGTGGTTAGATTGGTATTTTCATAAACGAGCAGCGGGCTGACAATTCCCAATTTTGGACGTTCTGCAAATAAAGCAAGCAAGGTTTCTAACGCTCCTTTGGTTACTTCTGCATCGTTATTTATAAAAAAGAAAAAATCGCCTGTACTTGCCTCTACGCCTAGGTTGTTTCCACCCGCGAAACCCAAATTCTCCTCACTGCGAATCACTTGAATCTCAGGATAGCGATTCATTAACCAATCAGTTGGATCTTCTCGCGAAGCATTATCCACCACGATAATTTCTAAACGCGGATAGGGGAAACGGCGTAGCGAATCCAGCAACGCAGCAGTTACCTCCTTGCCGTTATAATTAACGGTAATGATCGAAACGAGTGGTGTAGTATGGCTCACAGTACGTGTTACTAATGATAAATAATGAACAATAAATGATGAATATTAACATCAAGTACGAATCAGCGTATATTGATTCGCTAAGTAAAATTAGGGGAAGGGACAGTAATAGTGAACTTATAGGGAGGTGTGGACTACAAAAATCCACATAAAAGTAGCGTAGTTAGATATGAAGCAAATGTAAAAAAAATACCGAATAGTATGGTAGCTATTTTGTTTTTTAATCATCATGACTCTACTTATCATCATGATTTTCTGCATGGCATAATTTAACAATATATTGTCTTCTTTACATATCTCCTTGACGGAATAATGCAGGAATAGTACGAAGTAAAATTTTAATATCACCCCAGACACTATAATTCTCTGCATATTGGACATCCAAAGCAATCCGTTCATCAGCGGACATATTATCTTTTCCGCGTTCATCTACTTGCCACAATCCTGTGATTCCAGCAGGAGCAATAAAGCGCATCGCCCAACCATCTCTAGTTAATTGTTCTGCTTCATAGATAGGTAGCGGTCGGTTACCGACAATAGACATATCGCCTTTTAAAACATTCCAAAGTTGAGGTAATTCATCAATACTAAACTTACGGATGATTCTGCCAACTTTAGTTACGCGGGGATCGTTATCAAATTTCATAAAAGTACCCGCATTCTCACCGCTGTATTGATTCAAATGTTGCAGTTCGGCTAATCGCTTATCTGCATCTTGATACATAGAGCGGATTTTGTAAAACGGGAACAAATTATAACCAGTTCCTACCCGTTTTGCTGCGTAGAATACTTTTCCTTTACTTTCTAACCTCACTGCAGCAATAGCTGCTCCTATGATTAAGCCTGCTGGTATCATTAAAAGACTTCCAACGACTAGATCGAAAGCTCGTTTAGCGCGCGGCATCTTATATTCAAAAGATTCTATCTCAGTAGTAGAGGGATCATTTAAAAGTGTAGTCTTAAACTGTTCTAAGAATTTAATTCGATCTTCAATAATTGACCAAGAGGTCTGCATCTCAAAACAATCATCAATACCACGTATTAATGCTGCTTGGATATCGATCCCATTGAGTGTTTCTACCATTGCGATGAATGGTATTTTTCGTAATGAAGGTTCTGCCTGAATACTGTCTAAAAGTCGAAAATCGTCTTCTTCTAGAAAGTGATAGTTGGCAATTATTGCGTATGGGAGTTCACTTTTGCCTTCGCCTAACGTACTTTCTTGTAGCCAGGCAGAAGCAGAGAATGATTGATCAAATTCCCGAAAATGGAGGGAGTTGCCGTGTGGTTGCGTCTGTAAAGAGAGGTTTATTGAAAAATCTGCTGGTCCAACCAACACAATTACTTTTGCTCTTCTTTGAATTAACGGATGTAAAAACTGCGTCATTGGTAGTTAAGTTTGTTATTCTGATTCTTGTTTAGTGTTCCAAGAGAAATTAATCGCTTGGCTACTATTCCCTTCCTTAATAATAGAGTAAAAACGCAATTGTAAGTATCAGAAGTCAAACAGAAGTCGTAATAAAAAAATAATACACAGAAACTTGCTATTGGTAACAAAGATACGACTATTAATAAAAAGTAAGTTTTCTTTAAAAAAAATCTATAGTATGTATTTTCCGCCGTATTAATAGGCAGCAGCGGTCTCCGTTGCTGCTAAAATTTCGCTGATATTTTTTCGTAAATTGATCGGATTGAAAGGCTTGGTTAGATATTGAGCAACCCCCATTTTATCACATTGAGCAACATCTTTCTCATCATCATTACCAGATAAAACTATAACTGGAATTCGGTGATAGAACCCACTGTTCCGAATGCTACGAAGGAATTCCAAACCATTAAGTCGCGGCATGCTCATATCTAACACAATTAAATCAGGAATATTTCCATTAGTTAACCATGCCATACCAGCAAACCCATCTGCTTTAGTAGTTACAGTGTAATCCTTTCCTAATAAATTTCCCAATAATAGTCGAATACTCTTGTGATCTTCTACTACGAGGATGTTTTTTCTAGAGTCCATTTTCTGAGTAAGTTTTAACTAAATTTTTGGTTAATTATACGTTATTATATGCCATAGAAAAGAATAGACTCAATTGTTAAAAGATAACAATTAAATACAAAGCAGCGACACATAATCGTACTTATGATTCGTTAAATTAAGACGAAATTATAGCTGTACCGTTGGTTAGTAACAGCATAAGGGGGGATTGGATTATAAAAAATTAACATAAAGAGCAGGCAACTATTCTATTAAAAAAATATGGAGAGTATAAAAATTTGATAGATTCATTGCCAATATTTAAATGGATACTTTTGAGGCGCGATAAAAAAAGAATTCAATTTGCTATTCAATTTTTAAGACGGTTATTTTTTCAAAAGTGACAATGTATCCGATATTTTTTTTTGTTCAGGGAGTTTTTTGTACGAAGGAGGTGAAGAATTTTGCCTGTCTATTAATATAAATCAATAACTATCGGAAGTAAAATTTAAGTAAGTCTTTAATTATGGGTTAAATGTACGACTTAAAATTTGTTTTTACCGACTTATCAGTATTTTAATTTTATCACAACCAATAGTTATAAAAGCATATTTTAATTTTATAAAGCATTGATTTTTAATATTTTACAAATTTAATAATTATTACTGAGTTAATTATTTAGTTTTTGTTATGTCACATTAAATTTAAAAATTAATTTGTTTTTCATACGTTTTTTTACTTACTGTGACTCAGACCTCTATTATATGCAGAATATTTGTTATCCCTCTTTCCTAGTGACTTAGTTTTAATTTTAAATTATCTCTCTTTTTGCAAAAAAAAAATTGATCAAAATATATTTGTCCACTTGATTTAAAAATTTTAAAAAATCAACTAAATTGTGGCTTCATTCACTCTACTCTCCATTTTTGCCCTCAAATGCGATCTTATTAGAAGTAAATGTACTACAACCATTTACTATTTACATTAAGGTTGTTCGATTTTTTATCACACACTCGTCCAGCTGGACCTATTACTTACTATGATGGAAATTATTTTTTGGTGCTGTATTGCACTCGTAATCTATTCGTACGTTGGCTACGGTATTGTATTATACCTATTAATACGTGTCAAACGTCTTTTTAACCCTTCTACGCAAACAGATCTAAATACTCGTATCACTGATAAACAACTTCCTACTGTAACTTTTGTGGTTGCTGCCTGGAACGAAGAACGCTGGATTGAAGATAAAATTGGGAATTGCCTCGCATTCGATTATCCAAAAGAATAACTGGAAATTTTATTCGTCACCGACGGAAGTTGTGATCGTACGCCAGATTTGATTAGAGACTCCCAAGTACCACAAGGTGTACGATTAAGCTTGTACCATAAAGATGCTCGTAACGGTAAAATCGCAGCGGTAGAACGTATCATGGAATTCGTAGAATCAGAAATTACCATTTTCACTGATGCCAATACCGATGTAAATCCAGAAGCGATTTATAATATCGTCCGTCACTACCAAAATCCAAAAGTTGGCGCGGTAGCTGGGCAAAAACGCATTCAACAAGCCGATGCAGATGATGCAAGTAGCGCGGGAGAAGGCATTTATTGGCGATATGAAAATACGCTGAAGAAATGGGATTCGGAATTGTACTCAGTCGTTGGTGGCGCAGGTGAACTATTTTCTATTCGGACTAATTTGTATCAGCCCGTCGAAAAAGATTCGATTATCGAAGATTTTGTAATGACGATGCGGATCGCCCAACGCGGTTACGTCGTTCGCTATGAACCCGAGGCGGAAGCCGTAGAAACATCTTCGGCAAGTGTAGGTGAAGAATTAAAACGTAAAATTCGCATCGCTGCGGGTGGTTTGCAAGCCATTGTGCGACTTGCGCCTTTGCTAAATATCTTCAAACACGGGATTTTGACTTTTCAATATGTATCACATCGCGTGTTGCGCTGGACAATTGCACCTTTAGCATTACCCGTTATTTTGATTTTAAATATCCTTTTGGCAATGCAAGGCAGTACGTTTTATCAGGGCGTTTTGATTGCACAAATAGCTTTCTACGTCTTTGCTTCGTTTGGATATTTGATGGAGAAACGCAAAATGAAAATCAAAGCATTTTTTGTCCCCTATTACTTTTGCGTGATGAATTACGCGGTTTACCGTGGTTTTGGACGATTTATTAGTGGTAGCCAGTCCGTTTTGTGGGAACGGGCGAAGCGAGCTTAGCCATAGGTCATTTTGACGCAGAGGGACACAGATTTTTTCCGTAATGCTACGGAACAAGTTATGATTCATCTAGGTCTAATGCCTTATTTAGCATAAAACTGTTTTGAAACGTTACTGATCGGATACTTCGGAGGCTCCGATTATTCACAAAAAAGAAAGGAAGTATCACTCGATACTTCCTTTCTGCGTTTAAAATCATAATAAAAACAGCGTCCTCAGCGTCCTTCTGCGTCAAAAAAATCATAATCCCAAAACTTCCACCCCTTGCTCAAAAACAATATCCACTGGAATATTCGCTGCATCTAAACGATCCAAATCCGCCTGCAACTGCTCCCCTATCTTTCCCTTCTCTGCTACTAATTTCGCCACTCCATCATAATCGCCATCGCCTTGCAAAGTCAAAATAACTTGTGATAATTTTTCCGCTGCCGCTGCCAACTTTTCAAAATTAACGCGATAA
>JBGCES010000573.1:0-2364 GCA_045106545.1 Saprospiraceae bacterium | reverse complement strand
GGTCTGCCGCGAATATTACATTCACCCTGCTGTTCTTACTGCCGTCAAAGCCCAAACTGTCCCATCGGTTGATATTATTTCCCAAAAAGAGTTGCAACAATTTGCAGATCAATTATCTGCCGAAGAAATCATTGCTTTGCGTTTAATGGAAAAGAGTATAGATTAGTAAAACCTCCCATTTTTCAGTTACATTTACCCTGTAATTCTCAATTTTCCATTCTCAATTTAAAAAATGGTTCAAATCTTCGTTACAGGCGGTACTTTCGATAAAGACTATAACTTCATCACGGGTAAACTCTTTTTTAAAGATTCTCATTTACAGTCGATGCTGGAACGCGGTCGGTGTCAACTACGCACCAACGTACGTACGCTGATGATGGTCGATAGCCTCGAAATGACGGACGACGACCGCGAAATTATTGCTCATAATTGCCGCCGCATAGATACCAATCGCATCGTGATTACTCACGGAACGGATCGCATGGCGCATACGGCGCGTTATCTAGCAGGGCAAAAGATCGAGGGTAAAACGATCGTCCTAACGGGCGCGATGATTCCTTATGCTTTTGGTTCTTCTTCCGATGGATTTTTTAATTTAGGTAGCGCATTGGCATTCGCGCAAGCGTTGCCCGCAGGTGTTTATGTTGCCATGAATGGACGCTATTTCAACTGGGATAATGTGGAGAAAGATCGCGATAATGGCTATTTTGAAGAGATAAATCGGGAAGAAGAGGAATAGAAAATCAGTTGAATGGTTGATTAAGTTAATAAAGTTGATGGTGTTAAGTAGGTTGACAAAATTGTTTAATTGTAAAATTGTGACAAATCATTCATAGTGATCGACTTATACACTTTTGACAATCAAGTAAATATGTTAATCTACTTAATTAACTTAATCAACCTAGTTAATTCAATTAGCAAATCAAATCAACTTAACAGATGAATAAAAATACCTTTCTTTTTGGCTTACTTCTCGGTGCGGTGATTCCTTTTGTCACTTATGCCGTTTTGCTAGCTATTTTTGATACGTTGGACAGCGCGGGGGCAGTCAGCGACATTGGTTTATCTAAGAATTTTCGTGCGCGTACTTCGGCGATAGTCGCGATTTGCGGTAACGCGATTGCGATGAATATGATGAACAAACGCCGCATGACGGATGCGATGCGCGGGTTGGTTATACCAACTTTTGTTTATGTTGTGCTGTGGGTAGTTTGGTATGGGCAGAGTGTTTTTTAAGTACAATGACAGAATTAGTGAATGATAGAATGGGTCAGTTGGCTCTGATAATCAAATGATTACGATTGTTTAGTTGATGAATTAAATCTGTCTTATTACTTAATTTATATAAACACCTAAGCCTAATTCTAATCCATTAATATCTGAGTTTTCTCGTCCGATATTGATAAAACTAGGATCTTCCTCAACCGAGCTTATTTTGTATGCAAACGAAAGGTAAATATCAGGATGAATGAAATAATCCGCGCGTAAGTTGAGGTAAGTTTCTCTTTCTCCAAATTCATAACGTTCTTCTTCTCTAGGATTTCCAGACGAGTTGCTGGTAATCGATAAATCTGAATTTACATTAGTAAACCCTCCTCCTAGTTGCATGCGCAGTCGCGGTAGAAAGAAATGAATATTTCCATGCAAATCATATCCAAATGAATTCCCTTCACTCTCGCTAGAAAAGTCAATGATCGCTCCATTCTGATCCGTTATTTCGCCATCTTGATTTGTTCCATTTCCTCGTAAGATAAGTGCGGCACCAGGTTCGAAATATAAACGTTCGCCCAAGGCAATATAATAACCTGTGCCTAGTTGTGCATGCCAAAGGTTGCGCTGCAATTGATTCATTAAGCCTGCTTGACGTTGACTAAAAATGCTAATTTGCGTTTCAAAATCTGCATACAAACCATCGATGATGAAATAGCGTAATGCAGGATTAAGATTATAATTATAAACCTTATTTCTGAAGTCAAAATCAGTATGGAACAAACGCAAGTTGTTTAGCGGTTGGAGTTCAATCGTATTCGCCGAAATTCGTATAGTGTTCCAATTTTTTTGCGCGGATTTAGTTGACATATTAAATAAAAAGCGCAGACTAGATTGAAAAGTAATTCGATTGAAAAAATTAGTTGAGGTTCCACCAAAACTCAAATTTCGATGGTCAATAATGGATAAACGCAATCCATTTTCCAAGAAAAGATTATTTGTCAGAAAGAACTGTACACCTGGTTGAAGATACCAATTGAGATAAGTGTCTTTAAAATTAAATCCATTTTCTTCGGTAGATGATCTTTCTAAATTCACCTCCAAACCTGTTCCGATAAACCACCTATTGGGCTGCAAATAATGACGAACTTCTAG
>JBGCES010000572.1:0-4682 GCA_045106545.1 Saprospiraceae bacterium | reverse complement strand
CCCCTTCAAAAGGGGGATGGAGATCGTGCAAAAGGGAATCAAGAGTTACTTCGTATCTTGAGATTGGGGCGCTTGTGTACAATTATTGTTTGCAACGCATTTTTCACTTCTACGCAGAAGGAAATAAAAACATGTGAAAGTGATTTGCTGCTAGAATTTGATGATTTGTAGGAAGTGGTTTTCTCTTTGAAGGGAGATGGAGACCAGGCAAGAAGAAATCAGGATGGGTTTGTATTTTGAGGTGAGGGTTTTAGTGTATAATTATTATTTGAAACGCGTTTTTCATTCCTACTCAAAAGAAGATTGAAACCCTGTAAGTATTGAACAAAAATGGATGAATTGCTTGAGATTAATACATTCCATACACCAATCATTATTTGAAACACTTAGCTCATCCCCCTTTGAAGGGGGGCAGGGGGGATGTCGCACACCTTAAAATAAATTATATCCCATACACCGCCAACGAAATGTTTTACACCTCCATTTTTTTCCCTACTTTTAGCCTACCTTTTTACTACTGATACTAAAACAACCCACAAATGTCCAACTTTAAATTTCTGCAAGACGAGTGGCGATCGCTCTACCGCAATTGCAAAAAAGCAGAATCGCGGATTCGTACCGAGCCCGTTTCGGCGGCGCGTTATGGGCGCGTCATTATGGAAGAAGTTGTTTATGAAATTTACGCGCAGAATCGGTTGGAATTTCCTTATAATAAAGACCTTGCTAACCTCGTCCAACAAGCAGATTTTAAAGAAATTGTCTCGCAGCGTTATTTCAGCGGACTGAAAATTATTCGCCTGACAGGTAATAACGCTTCGCATTACGGGCGCAGCGTGGACACGAAAGCGGCGTTGACAAGTATCCGTTATTTGTTTGACTTTTTGAAGTGGTTTGCGAATGATTACAGCGTGGAAGCACCTAAACTACCTGTACATTTTGACGAACAGTATATTCCAAAAATTGGCGCAGAGAAACGTAAGCTAAAAGCCCAACAGGCAGAAGCAGCACGCGCACAGCAAGAACTGGCGGATAAGTTGGCTGCGTCGGAGAAAGAACGCGCTGCCCTACTCGCCAAAGCGCAGGAAAGTGAGGCTACATTGACGGCTTATCAAGCCGAAATAGCCGCTGCCAAAGCCGCTACCGAAGCGCGCGCAGCAGCTCGACCAACGCCCGTTGGGACGGAATTTACCGAAGCAGAAACGCGCAAACACCTGATTAACGCGGATTTACACGCAGCGGGTTGGACAGATTTGCAGGCAGGTCGCCATTTGGAATATCCCGTACAGGGCATGCCAATTACGCGCGATAATCCACGTGGGAATGGTTTCGTTGATTACGTGTTGTGGGATGACAATGGCAAACCATTAGCACTAATTGAAGCGAAACGAACTAATAAATCGGTAGAAGCAGGTAAGCATCAGGCATTTTTATATGCCAATTGTCTAGAGGAAATGCACGGACAGCGACCACTGATTTTTTATACGAATGGTTACGAAACCAAATTGTGGGACGATATTTTTTATAGTGCGCCCCGTCGCGTACACGGTTTTTATACCAAAGACGAATTGCAGTGGGCGATTCAGCAGCGGGGCAGTCGGGCGGATTTACGCAAAGCAGTCGTGAATGAAGCGATTGCGGGTCGTCCGTACCAGATGGAGGCGATTCAGCGGATTGCCGAAAGTTTAGTCGTAACGGGTAGTAAAAATGAACTACGAGGCAATCAACGCAGTGTACTACTCGTCATGGCAACAGGTAGTGGTAAAACCCGTACGGCAGCGGCATTGACCGAGATTTTGTTTAAACACAACTGGGCGAAACGAGTATTATTTCTCGCGGATCGGAATGCGTTAGTGACACAGGCAAAGAATCGTTTTTCGGAGTTTTTACCGCATTTATCGGCAATAGATTTAACCAAAGAAAAGGAAAATGATACGACGCGACTGGTGTTTAGCACCTATCCGAGTATGATGAAACGGATTGATTCAGTTGACATCCCTCTGAGCAAAGAACATCCCCCTAACCCCCTTCGAAGGGGGGAGTTTTACGGGGTGGGTCACTTTGATGCGATCATTGTGGACGAGGCACACCGCTCGGTTTATAATCGGTATCAGGCAATATTTGATTATTTTGATGCGCTGGTGATTGGTTTGACAGCTACGCCGAAAGATCAGATTGACCGCAATACGTTTGAGTTATTCGGATGTAGTACGGACGATCCGACTTTTTCTTATGAACTAGACACCGCAGTTGAGGATGGTTTTTTAACGCAATATCAAAATGTGGACGTTTCTACCGAATTTCTCCGCAAGGGTATTAAATACAGTCAACTTTCCGCAAAAGAAAAAGAAGCATACGAAGCGCAGTTTCTGGATGATGCGCAGGGTTTATTTCCAGAAGAGATTAGTGCAAGTGCCATTAATAAATGGCTGTTTAATACTGACACGGTCAATAAGGTGCTGGATACGTTGATGCAAGAAGGGCAACGCATCGAAGGTGGTGATAAATTGGGGCGGACGATTATTTTTGCGGTCAATCAGAAGCACGCGGAATTTATTGTTCAATGTTTCGAAAGCCGCTATCCTGAGCTACCTGCGGGTTTTATTGCCATGATTCACAATCAGGTGTCCCACGCGCAGAGTTTGATTGAAGCATTTTGTGATGAACGCGTTGAAGAAATGCCACAAATTGCCGTTTCGGTCGATATGATGGATACGGGCATTGACGCGCCACGAGTGCTCAATTTAGTGTTTTTTAAAGTGGTTAGAAGTTATGCTAAATTCTGGCAAATGATTGGGCGCGGTACGCGTTTGTGTCCCGATGTTTTTGGACCAGAACAGGCAAAGGAATATTTCTTGATTTTTGATGTTTGTCAAAATTTCGAGTTTTTTGATATTAATAAAAAAGGGAAGGAAACGGCTAATATCAAGTCGATTAGACAGCGGACTTTTGAAGCGCGTTTACAATTGAGTCGGCTGCTGGCAGAGACAGGCGAAGTCGAGAATATTGAACTTGCTCACGCGCTACTTGACCAACTCCACGCCGATGTTTTACAACTCAAAAAGGAACAAGATCGCTTTCAGGTTAAGATGAATTTGCGTTATGTAGATGCTTACGCAAAACGGGAACGCTGGAATAATTTAACCAGTGAAGACGTGCATTTAATTGAAACCTATCTCGCTCCCCTACCCGCCTCCGAAGCAGTGAGCGAAGCGGCGCGGCGTTTTGAATTGATGATGTTGAAAATGCAAATTGCCAAGCTGCTGGAACTGAGTCAGGAACGGAAGTATCAGGATAATTTGATCGCAATAGCGACGGAACTGAGTGGAAAATATACGATCCCCGCCGTGGTGCAGCGCAAAGAACTCATTGAGCAACTGAAAGAACCCGATTTTTATAAAAATCTACAACAGAAACGACTGGATGAAATTCGTGTAGAAATCAAGGAGATCGTTGAATATTTGGAACGCCGCAAACGCAATCCTGTGTATTTGAATATCGAAGATTCGGAAGTGACGATGACGGTTGGCGAGCCGCTACCTGCTTATGGTTCGGGCATTTACAAAAAACGGGTTGAACGCTTTTTGAGAGAGAACAAGCAGCACATTACGATCAAAAAATTGTCGAATAACATTCCAATTACTCCGCAAGAATTGAACGAATTGGAAAGACTATTATTCGATGGTGATGAACGCGGCACGAAGGAGGAGTTTCAGCAGCAGTTTGGCGAGCAGCCGTTAGGAGCATTTGTACGCAGTATTATTGGTCTAAAGGTAGAAGCTGCTCAGCGGGCTTTCGCCGAATTTTTACAAACGGGTAATTTACGCGCCGACCAAATGACGTTTGTGAATAACATCATCCAGTTTCTCACCCAAAATGGTACGATTGAACCCAAAATGCTATTTGAGTCCCCCTTTACGGATGCCCATGATGAGGGCTTGATTGGTGTATTTGGTGATGGTCGGGCGCAGCGGATTATGCAAATTGTACGCGAAGTAAACGAGAATGCAGCAGTAGGTTAATTCCCTGTTTATACTCCACCTTTCGATAACTCACCACCGCTAAAAAGCTAAACACTATTAAACTAAAAGACCGCTATCCAAAATTCGGATAATAAATGCAAGTACTTCTAAAAACTTTGTTAAATTCGTTATTCAACATATAAACAACCTAACGAATGATAAAGTCTTTCCTTCCACTTCTAATAGTACTTTTTTCGCTTACGCTAAACGCTCAATCCAACCTCAAAGCCCTAGTCGGCGGCACGCTCATCGACGGTTTTGGCGGTACGCCGATTCATAATAGCGTGATTATTATTGAAAATGAACGGATCAAAGCGGTCGGGCATCAAGGTAACTTGGAAGTACCCGCCGAGGCAGAAGTGATTTCGACGGAAGGGATGAGCGTCATGCCTGGACTATGGGATATGCACGTGCATTTGATGATCAATGGGCACAGCGATTATCGCCATTGGGATACCGCTTATGTCGATAAACTGGCGGACATTATTATGCCTTCCTCAGCGCAGCAATTATTGCAGGCAGGAATTACCAGTGCGCGAGATTTAGGTGCGCCCCTGGATGCGCGTATCTCCGTACGGGATCGGATCAACGCAGGAAAAATTCCTGGTCCGACGATGTATATGTCAGGTCCTTTTTTACAACATGAACCTTATCCTGGAACGG
>JBGCES010000571.1:0-10017 GCA_045106545.1 Saprospiraceae bacterium | reverse complement strand
GGTAAGTTCGCTACTACGGGAACTGGCTTTTGCGTATCATTTATGATGACGGTTTGCATCTGCGTTACCGTGTTACCATTGCCATCGTCATAAGTCCAAGTGATCATAAATGTCCCTTGTGAATTATAAGTCATCGGATCGGTTGTCGTCGCTGAAATCAATCCGTTGCTACAATTATCATTCGCTTGGGGCGGAGTCGCTGTCGCGGAACATTGTCCTGTTACATTCGGTAAACTCGGCACTGTGGGAATCGGATTTTCATCATCAGAAACGGTGACCTTGAAGGTTACGGCGGCAGCTTGATTACCTACGGCATCCGTAGCTTGATAGGTTACAATGGTTTCACCGGCATTAAAATCAGCCGTGACAGTTTGCGTACCCGCATAATTGGTAATAGCCTGGGCAGCTTGGGTCGTCGCGCCCGATAATTCGTAAGTAAATAACTGCGGCGTACAAGTTGTTAAATCTACATTATCGGTTAAGCTTGGATGCGTCCAACTGACTTGCGTTTGGCAATCGCCCGTGCCATTATCGCTTGTTTTGGCATTAGCAATATCGCTAAGAGCAGCGATTTGGATATCGCCATGAAACTCGTGTGCACCTAGGTCAATAGTAGTATTCGCGATTCGCATCTCTCCAGCTACATCGGTGGTGGTCATATTAGCCGCATTACTACCTTGATTTACGGCAGGGGAACAAGTCACCAGACGCACATTACCCGCTGCTGTCGGTGCAGTCGTCGGATCTACAGGCGTGATGAATTGGGGGTAGTTGGCATCGCTGGCATTGGTAGTGCCGTCTAAATTAGTACCCAAAGCAGCGCGACCTTGGATGAGGCTATAAGTAGCAGTAAAATTAGAATTAAACCGATTATTAATATTCGCATTGATTGTACCAATACCTGTCTTGTCCTGATTATTCCAAAGGATGCAATTGATCAAAGTAGGCTGACTACTAAAATTGGCTATCCCGCCACCCTCAGCCGCCGCATTATTTCCAGTAAAGGTACAATTGGTGATGATTGCGTTGCCGCGACCTACATTATACATCCCACCGCCGCCATTAAGACTAAACGTAGCAATATTTCCAGTGAAAATACAATTCGCAACGGTAGGAGTGTTTTGTTGATTGTACATTCCACCGCCGCCACTATCAGCCCTATTGCTCGTAAAGATACAATTCGTCACCATAGGATTGCTTTGCTGGTTATACATCCCGCCGCCATTATCATTAGCAAAGTTTTTAGTAAAGGTGCAATTCGTTACGATGGGATCGATATTACCTGTATTATACATCCCACCGCCGTCTTGAGCTGTACTATTTCCAGTAAAAATACAATTCGTCACCGTTGGAGCGCTGAGAGTATTGGACATCCCGCCACCACCTTCAGTGGAAAAGGAATACCCATTGGCATTCCCGCCCACTATAGTAAAGCCATCCAAGAGCGCAGTTTCATCCAGTTCATTTAGATAATTTTTTATTACATTAAAACTGTTTCTTGCAATATTAGTGGCAGGTATGGTACTGTAATCGTCGGCATTAGTCGCGTGGTCAATATCTCCACTCAGTGTCGTTAGGTTAGTAATGAGATCACGCTGGCTCAGGTCGTAAGTTGCTGGTTCATTACCCGCAAAACCACCTAGAATGGCGAGGTTGTTTTGCATGGTGAAACTAGCCATACGCTTAGCCGGATCTGGAGTTGGATAATAGGTGCCGTCGGCGACCCAGATTTGGGTGACTGCACTATTACAACTTGCCAGAATCAGGGCGCTTTGCAAGTCAGTAAAGGCATTTGACCAATCACTGCCGCTTTGGTTACTCGTAGCTGGAGCGTTGGCATCTACGTAAGCGATACCGTCCGTTCCCGTAAAGGGAATAAGATTGTCCTCAAATTCGAAAGCGCCCAAGTCAATCACTCCACCATTAGATTCATCAAAAATACGTGGATTACCCGCCAGGTCTTCGGCGATATCCGCGATGGTTTGCGTTCCATTAACACCATCTATATCTGCACTATTGTTACCTACATTGAGCACAGGAGAACAAGGCGCTAGTCGTACATCTCCCACCACCGTCTGCCTAAAAGTTGGAAATATGGGTGCGATAAATCGGGGGTAGTTGGTTTCGCTGGCATTGGTAGCACCGTCGAGGTTGGTGCCAGAAGCGGCTTCCCCTTGAACAAGGCTGTAAGTTATAGTAGGTGTACTATTATCATTAAAAATACTTGAATAAGTAGTACTACCGCCACTCGATTGGATTAAATTATTCCAGATGATGCAATTGGTTAAAATCGGACTGCTACTTCTTGTATTGTATATCCCGCCGCCTTCAGTATAGGCAAAATTTCCAGTAATGGTACAATTCGTAAAGATTGGACTCCTTGCAGTGTTATATATACCAGCACCCTCTGCCGCATTATTTCCAGTAATGGTACAATTCGTAAATGCGGGTAGGCTTTCGTCATTTTCCATTCCGCCGCCACTACTAAAAGCAAGATTTCCGGTAAAGGAACAATTTGTGAATAAAGGAGCACTACCGAAACCGTTGTACATCCCGCCGCCACTACCAGCAGAAAAATTTCCAATAAAAGTACAATTCATTAATGCTGGATTGCTTCCAAGATTAATCATCCCACCACCATTAGATGCTGCACTATTTCCAGTAAAAATACAGTTGAGCATGGTCGGTGAACTTTGAAGGTTATATATCCCGCCGCCTGTTTTATCCAGATTAACAGTACCATCTGCATTTCCGCCTACCACACTAAATCCATCTAATATGGCACTGTCATCCAGTCCATTTTGATAATTTAAAATAACATGATAACTATTGCCGCCAACACCCATAGCTGGAATTGTACCATAATCATCAGGGTCAGTAGCGTTATCTATATCCCCACTCAGTATCGTTTCATTAGCGACAAAATCACGCTGGCTGAGGTCATAATTGGCACCTTCATTACCTACAAAACCACCGCGGATGGCGAGATTGTTTTGCATGATGAAGCTCGCAGTACGGTCAGTGGTGACTTCCGTCGGATAGTAAGTACCAGAGGCGACCCAGATTTCTTTATCTAGTGATCCATCAGCAGCAGTGGCAGTCAGCGCAGCTTGGAGCGTAGCGAAAGCATTGTTCCAAGATAAGCCGTTTTGAATATCATCGCCACCTGACTTGACATAATAAATGGTCTGGCTAAAGGCGTTGGTATTGCTGATTGCGAGCCAGAGTAGAACTAGGGTGAAGGTGGTTAGTCTTTGTTGCATGGTTAAACTATTTATTGGATGTTGGTAGGGGGTGAATAGATTGTCAAATTGTAGCAAATCGTTCGTAGGGAGCGACTTATAAAGCGTGCTTCAAGGTATGCTTCTGTAGATTGAAAACATGATTAACTTTCCGAACGGTAGGTTTTTCTTTCCGAATGGTAGGTTTCTCTTTCCGATGATACAGTTGTGCGAACAGTGGAGGGCTATGATGAAGCTTTCTACTCAATTCTAACTTGATTCCTGCGCTCAATTTCAGCAATGGCGAAAGGCTGAATATTATAAGTTTTTGTTGCATAGTTAAACAATTTAATGGGTGTTGGTAGAAGCTGAAAAATGTGAAAATTGTGCAATTATGCATTGCGATAAATCGTTCATAATGAGCGACTTAGATGCTTTTAATGATCGGAAATAAAAACCTATACTGTCAGATGATGGTATAAATATAGGAATCTACTTAGAAACGAATATGCAGTAGGTCGCAAATAGGTAACCCATCACTTTTTTCGGTAGAAAAAAATTAGCGTAGGTTATAGAAGAGGGATAAAATAGAGAAAAGCCAGCAAATAAAATGTGTCAAGGCTAAATGTAAGTCTTATCATTGGTAAACGAGGAATATTTTTCGCTCTAATTTGGAAGTATAGATATAAGCAGGAAACAAAATGACTTATTTTCCAGTAAGCAATTTGTTGTATTTTAAATAACATTAATTTGTTAGGAGACGCTGAAGTCACTGGGAGATCACTACCCTAAAAAAGTCATCACCAACATAATCATAACTAATGCAAACGTCACATAAGTTAGTTTTTTCCATTTTGGTTCTATGATCTCACTTTTGTAAACGCCATAAATTCCTACTGGCGGCCAAAAAAGTAATAAAGTGCCCACCATTTGCGTGTCGTTATACCATTTTACTTTAGTTACCATTTTTGTTTGTTATTAATTCATTAATAATTAAATTCTAAGATACTGTTTATTTTTAACTTTTCGCGCTACGGAATAAGAGTTCGTCTAAATTTTAGCTGATTCAGAAACCATCTTCGAAGAAGATACAAATAATAAGGTAAAAGTAGCAAGTGCCCGATAATAATGCAGTTCATTGGGTGAAAAAACCAGGTGAGCAATGCAAAAGAATACCACGCTAAGGGCGTTCGAACGAGCGTAAAAACCAGAGCGAAATAACCACTAAATCTGGTATTAGCAGCAAAACTGGTTTGTAATTTGGCAGATTCAGTAGTTGAAACTTTAATGTCGCCCAGTAAAAATCTACCAAAATTGGGATAGCGATGAAGAAAGTTGTTGTGCAAACTAAAGTTTGCAAAATGCCTGATGAAGATTAGGTAAGACGCAGCTAGGCTAAAATAAAATGGTCCAAAAGTAATGTTCATCATGATTATCATCACCGTGTGAAACGTTAAGGCAATTGCTAATCCATAGTGCCACCATTTTTTTCGCAGCAATAAAATGGGAATCAGCAGTTCAATGACAATGACAAAAATACCCATGAATGCGGAGAAAAGTTGTCCACTAAATAGAGCCGCAACCTTGCTGTACCAAGCTAGATGATGCCTACGAATCATCAGTGTTTCAAAATAATTACCATTCCACCAATCTGGATCGATCACTTTCACCAAGAAAGCACCTAAGTATAAAATGATGACTTGTGCCTGTAATAATCTATTTTTCGTCAAGGAGTTACTACAGCTAATCACCAAAAATATACTCGCCAAATACATGTGAGCATTGGAATGACACGAGCGACAAAGTAACAATCCTACCCATAGTGACAGACCACAAGCAGCAGTTCCAAGTCGGACATGTTTGGTCAGTAGAACCAGTAAACACCCCATCCACATCACATAGCGAGTTATTAAATTATAGGGTATTTCTTCCGTTATCAGAAAAGTAAAAAATGGGGTGCGAAAAGGAAAAGGAAAATAGTGGTGCAACAAGGTCAATAGCGCGAGAAAGCGCGCAATAATGACCAATTGGGGAGTTAGACTACGGTGAGTAGCACTAAATAGATGACTTAAATAAGATGGAATTAAACTCATTGGGGATAATGCCATTTTTGAGGCGCCTTGCCGTTAACAGAATAAGTTAATGTGAGGTTGACGGAATCATTGAAACCAATATATTGCTCGTGAAATATTATCTGCTGTTTTACATTTTCGATAGCGTGTGCTTCCCAACCTTTTTTTCTTAAATTATAACGTTGGATAAGTGCGCGATTCGATAAATCTTTTCCATTTACTTCCGCTGATAATTGATAGGAAACCTGTGTAGTATGTGGTGCCCAAAAGAAAAATTTAGTCGGTGTAAAACAGATATAAATAGAACTGAATAGCTGTATCATCAAGTACAAACCACCTATCAACGGAGTGATGCATTGAATGCTGACTTTTGACATAGAATTTCAAAAATTTAACGTAAGTGATGAGGAAGCAGATTTGTTGTTTATTATTTATGAACAAGTCTTCTGGCACAAATTAATAAAAATAATATTTTGAATTAGGATTCCAAATAATATTACTTGAATTTTAAGATGCTGTTTATTTTCGAAATTTCGGTGCTATTCATATTTTAATAAAAAATCTTCCTGGGCTTATATTCTTCCATGGTGACTAATTTTTTTTTTGATACAGGTGTAATTTTAGTTTTGCGTGATTTGTTTTACATGATGTTCGAAGTGATCAACATAATCTGTCATCAAAAACCGCAAATCAGACCTATGATCATCGTATAATTCAATTTTATAGTTTAATGTTTGAGTAGTTTGTTGAGCCATCAGCTTTTTTATTCGATTATTAATCGACATCAAAAAATCTATAATCTCTTTAATTTCAGCATTTTGATAATCATTTACTTTTACGTATTCTACCCGATCGTAATGCCTAATTTTGTAAGGCTTTTCTTCAAATTGAATTTCTATAAAACGTTGTAGATTATTATTTCCAGAATCAATTAAATGACCCATGATTTCCTTCTTTGCGCTGTACTTTAAGTAGATGACCACTAGAGTATATCGTTAGATGGGCTATTGCCCAAAGCTCAATTTTGCAAAATAACTGTCAGATTTATCCCTCCCCACAACCGTACTTCCTTTCTACTGTTACATAGTGAGTTCAACAATTTAACAGTTAAACCACTATTTCAATGTCTTATTCTAGCCTACGCGACTGCGCCAACGACCTCGAAAAATACGGCAAATTGCTCCGCATCAAAACGGAACTTGATCCCGACTTGGAAGTCGCGGAAGTGCATCGCCGCGTGTTTGATGCCGAAGGACCCGCTTTATTATTTGAGCGCATCAAGGGCAGTCCGTTTCAAGGATTGTCAAATTTATATGGCACGTATGAACGGACAGATTGGATCTTTCGGGATACTATGGAATATGTGCAGAAGGTCATTGAATTGAAAGCTGATCCTGCTAATTTTCTTAAAAATCCATTGCGCTATTGGAGTGCGCCCTTTACGGCATTAACTGCGTTGCCGCAAAAGAGTTGGTTTGGTGCGCCCGTAAAATATGGCAAAACGACAATTGATAAATTACCGCAAATTAAGAGTTGGCCGATGGATGGCGGGGCGTTTGTGACGTTGCCGCAAGTGATGACTTTGCCACCTGGTGAGAAAAATCCGATGCAGTCCAATATTGGCATGTATCGCATTCAGTTGAGTGGGAATGAGTACCAGATGAATAAGGAAATTGGTTTGCATTATCAATTGCATCGCGGGATTGGTGTGCATCATACGCAGTATAACGAAAGTGACGAGCCGTTTCGCTGTTCGATTTTTGTGGGTGGGTTACCATCGCATGCGTTTTGTGCGATTATGCCGTTGCCTGAAGGTTTATCGGAAATGACTTTTGCGGGAATGATGGCGGCAAAACGCTTTCGCTACGCTTGGGACAATGGGCATTTGTTGAGTTCGGATGCGGACTTTGTGATTACGGGAACGATTCGTAAGGGCGAAAAGATGCCCGAAGGGCCGTTCGGCGATCACTTAGGTTATTACAGTTTGCAACACGATTTTCCAGTCATGGATGTGGATGGCGTTTACCATCGAAAAGATCCGTTGTGGCATTTTACGGTAGTCGGTCGTCCGCCGCAGGAGGATAGTAGTTTTGGGTATTTGATTCATAATTTGGTGAAAAAATTGACGCCAGGCGAGTTCCCCGGTATCCGCCAAATCAACGCCGTGGACGCAGCGGGCGTGCATCCGCTTTTACTCGCCATCGGTAGCGAACGCTATATGCCGTTCCGTGAAAAAGTGCCTGAGGAAATTATCGTACAGGCGACGCGGATCATCGGTTCGGGGCAGACTTCTTTGGCTAAATTTGTATTTATTGCGGCCGACGAAGATGATAAGTCATTGAATGCCAAGGATATATCGCGCTATTTTAATCACATCTTAGAACGCGTAGATTGGAAACGCGATTTACATTTTCAAACTAAAACGACTATCGATACGCTCGATTATTCGGGTTCGGGTTGGAATGCGGGATCGAAGGTGATTGTCGCGTGTCGGGGCGAAAAGAAGCGAAATTTGAGTACTTCCTTACCTGACAATTTTAGTTTGCCCGAAGGTTTCGGTCGCCCGAAATTTGTCCAGCCAGGCATTCTGGCGATTAACGCGCCTAACTTTACGAGCGAAGATTCTTATCTCGATTGTGAGCGATTAACGGCGCATTTGGAGCGTTTTAATTTGGATGAAATTCCCATGATTATAATGACGGAAGACAGCGATTTTGTGGCTGCGAATGTCAATAATTACGTTTGGGTCACTTACACTCGTGCTAATCCATCGCACGACATCCACGGCGTGAAAGCTTTTGTGGAACACAAACATTGGGGCTGTCGCGGTCCGTTAGTGATTGACGCGCGGATTAAGCCGCATCACGCGCCGCCTTTGGTGACGGATAAAGCGGTGGCAAAACGCGTCGATAAATTGTTTAGTAAGGGTGGGGAGTTGTATGGGAAGGTGGAGAAGGTAAAAATGGCAGTTAATGTGGAGGAAACGGGCTAGGTGTTGCGCATGTCAGAGATTATGCGCGAGCAAGTAACGTGCTGAACTGAGACGCAGCGCGAGCGGGTAAAAATGGCTCGGAGTATGCAAATTATTCCGAGCCATTTTAAAATCTAAGCCGTTTTTATCGTTAATCTCTCGTGAGCAAGCTCAATTGATTCGATAGCAATTTCATTTCCGTCAGACTTTAAATCAGTCCCAGTTATTTTCGTAGGCCAAGCATTTGCTAAGGTCCAAGTCATCTGAGGTTTACCACTTTCATCTAAAAGTTCGATGGACACCGTGATTCTTTCAATGGTATTCATTTTTATAGCCGTCAGATAATCGAAAAGACTGTTGCTATTTTCAAATACCCCTCTTTTAAGGGTCACATTAGAAAACTTTTGTAAGCCAGGCATTTTGATATTAGAAAATTGCCTTGAATTACCTGCTCGATATTCAATTATCTGAGTTTCGGTATCTAGTCCACTTACTTCTTGAAAACTTCCGCTGCCTTTATCGCCAAACGTTACTTTAAAGTAGAATTTTGGGAGTGGCCATGTATTATTATCAGTTGCCATAATTTATTTTTTTTTTTTTTTTTAATAATTTTCTTTTTCTGCATTTGCTGCACAAACGTAATTAAAATAAATTCCGCAGGACGCGTCACGGCTACTTTTACGGAAATTCGCATCAAGCCATCTAAAACATCAACAGTAGTCATCGTACTACCTAATCCCACAGCTACAGAGAAAGCATCTTCAGCAGTAGCTCCCGCCAAACCACCTTGCGCCCATACATTGTTTAAATAATTGGAAATCATCGCTTTTAGATTCATCCAAGTAGCCGCATTATTTGGTTCAAACACATAAGCCTCTGCCGCCTGTTTAATGGTTTGCTCAATCATAATGACAGTTCGTCTCACGCTTACATATCGCCAGTCTTGGCTATTTCCATCTAAGGTACGTGCTCCCCAAACTAAAGTACCTTTACCTGGGAAGGTGCGAATCGCATTGATAGCTTTTCCATCTAATGGAATATTCAAATCTTCTTGTTCGTCTGCAGAAATATTTACGGTAGGTTTGATAACGCTACCTAAACTCACATTTGCAGGAGACTGAAAAACGCCTACATTATTATCTGTCATTGCATAAACACCTGCTATCGCTCCAGCAGTCGGCAATAGATTTAATTTTTCTTGAATCTCCTTTAAAATTTGTTTGTATAAAGGACTTACTGCCAAAAATGTATGATGCAAATTACTCGCATTGGCATCCGTCCCAATTTTATCTATTTCTGCTTGTATATCTTTAGCACGGTCATCATCTATCAAACCCGCAGACTTATCTGCATTAACTTCGTTGGTAAGAATTGATTTTAATCCTTCTAAATTACTGATGTACTGCATTCCAACTTCATTGGAGTTTACCACTGTCGTATGCAACCACGGATAATAAGCAGCTCCCCATTGTAAATTGTTACTGCCAATATTTTCGCGGAAGCGTTCAATGATGTCCGTATCTGTCGAAGGAGTACGCTCTTTATTACCATGATACACGTCCAAAATGGAAAATCTGCTTTGCATATCGTTCCCGCAATGCGCTAACATTTTTTTCTGTACCTCGGAGCAGTCGGATTCGCTGAGTAAGACCGTATCAGGGATAGCTAGTAAGGAAGGTTCTTGATACTTTTTTAATGCATCAATCGCTGCGATGATCGGTTCTTTTTCAATTTTGGGCGAACTGTCGCCGCC
>JBGCES010000570.1:0-5860 GCA_045106545.1 Saprospiraceae bacterium | reverse complement strand
AAATAATTAATTAAATGATTTAGAGATAAGGTTTTTTTTTTTTTTTTTAAAAATATAGAAAAAATAATCAATTTTATATCTTAAGTATTGGATTAATTATTTCGGCAATACTAATACGTTTTTCATGAATCATTTTTTTTTTTTTCTTATGAATTCGTCTCAAGTCTTGTCAACAACTTCTAAACAACTTTTCGTTCGATGTAAAGTAATCTTTGGAAGTATAGTTAGAATAAAATAATTTTGCGGATTCTTAGTTATAATCTAACGACTTTACATACTCGTTTTATTTGTAACAAAACGCAAAGATAGCGGTATATTCAAAAAAAAGCCGTTCGCATTCGTTAAAATGCACTTAAAACAACCGTTTCGGGTAAGTTTTTGCGTTTTAAATAGTGAATACTTGCATAAAAATTAAGGAAGCAACAACGCTGGCTTTTGTATTTAGAGCATCATTTGTTGTCTCCAATTATTTAGGTAATACTTAATAGTGTAATAAAATCGTGTATTTTGATTTTAAATCATTGCACGTTATACATTATTATTCAATACACATTAAATCTTTTAAGATTGAAACAGCTACATATTTACACCCTTTCACTACTAACTGCTTTATTAGTCATTGGGTGTACGACGCAGAAGAGTAAGAGTGACCTTTCACCACTAGCTAAGTTGTATCACAATACAACAGCTCGCTACAATGGCTATTTCAACGCCAACGAGTTATATATTGCAAGCAAAGATCAGCTCAACACACAATATCAAGAAAACTACAATAAGATTCTTCCCATCTTTCCTTACGAGTCTTCTAGCAATCCAAAATCTGTAGCAGAAGATATGGATAAGGCGATTGAAAAAGTATCGGTTGTCGTCAATCTCCATCGCGAAAGCGACTGGACGGATGACTGCTACGTACTAATGGCAAAGGCGCAGTATCTGAAGCAGGACTTTGAGTCAGCGGAAGAAACGTTGGAATACATGGTGGAAGAATATAGCCCCAACAACTTAAAAAAGCAAGCTGCTAAAGCGAGTAAAAAACGGAAGGCAAATAACAAGCGTAAAGCACAGGCGGAGCGGGAAAAATCGAAAAAAGAACGAGCTAAAGCGCAACAAAAGAAGCGAAAAGAATCGAAGAAAGCACGGAAGAAAAATCAGAAAAATCGTAAAAAATCCCAATCTCAAAAGCGTAAAGACTATAACCGAAAAGTCAAAGGTAAAAAGGACGGTAAGGGTTACAATAACAAAAAAGAAGAAACCCCTGCGGTAAAAACACCCACCAAAACAGATAAAAAAGCGCAGAAAGAAAAATTAGCTGCAAAGAAAAAAGCGGAAGAAGAAAAAGCAGAAGAGGATGGCTATTTTATGAAACATCGCCCCGCTTTTCAAGAAGGACAGCTGTGGTTGTACCGTACTTACATCATGCGCGATAAATATGAATTGGCGAATCGCGTTTATAACTCTATGCAGAATAAGGGTAGTATCTTTGATGATGTGGAAGCTGAACTAGCAATCGCACGCGCTAATTTCTTTACGCAACAAAAGCAGTATGCACAAGCCGTTGAGCCGTTAAACCAAGCGATTGAATTATCAAAAGATCGGCAAACAAAAGCGAGATTGGCTTATATCGTAGCACAAATTCAGCAACGAAATGGAAATGGCGCAGAAGCTTATGCAGGATTTGAACGGGTCTTAAAATATGGTCCAAACTATGAAATGGAATTTCGAGCACGCCTCAGTATGGCGCAAAACGCTTGGTTGAATGGCAAAGCCACGGCTGAACAAGCCATGAAGACACTCGAAAAAATGTTGAAAGACATTAAGAACGAAGAGTACCAAGATCAAGTTTACTTCGCTATGGCAGATGTAGCGCTAAAGAATGGTAATCGAGCGCAGGGAATTGAGTATTTAGAAAAATCACTCCAAGTCAGTACCAAAAATCCCGAACAGAAAGCAGAGTCCTACTTGCAGTTAGCTCAATTGTATTATGAAAATGAAAATTACGTTTCGGCGAAGACCTACTACGATAGTACGATGCAGGTGTTGCCCAAAACGGATGAACGATACGAACAAATCGATCTGTATGCCAACAGTCTAACGGATATTGCTAAAAATATCGAAATTATCACGACTCAGGATAGCCTATTAGCAATCAGTGCAATGCCGATTGAAAAAAAGCGAGAGTTAGCATTAAAAATTAAAAAAGAACAAGACGACGCTAAACGAAAAGCTTTGATTGCAGCAGCAAATAATGCAGGTGCGAGTAAAGGTGGAAGTAGTTTATCACGTGGCGGAAACGCCCTGCGGGCAGGTTCACGTCCATCTACATCGAATACTGCAAGTAATTTTTTCGCCTATAATGATAAATCCTTACGTAGAGGTAAAAATGACTTTCTACGCGAATGGGGCGGACGAGAACTGGAAGACAACTGGCGGCGCAGTCAAAAACGAACAGAATTAGGTGATAATTTAGAAGAAGTCGTGGAGGTAGAAGAAGCAGTAGATTCGGATGAAATGCCCGATGCAGATATGGTGAAATACTTAGGTAATTATCCCCAAACACCCGATCAAAAAACAGCTGCAAACGCTGAGATTGAACAGGCTCTGTTTGAATTAGGTACTTTATTTCGCGATCGCATTGCTAATAACGAGAAGTCCGTTGAAACATTGGAAAGACTTTTAAATCGTTATCCAGAGACCGAAAATGAATTAGTTGCCTGGTACTACGCGTATATTGCGTATAGCGACCTCGGCAATACTGCTCAGGCTGCGAATTACAAAAAGAAAATTGTCGAAAAATACCCTGACACGACTTACGGTCGAGCATTACTCAATCCAAACTTTAGTGAAGAAATTTTAGCAGAGCGTAATAAATTAGATAACTATTACAATAATACTTATCAGCAATTTGACCAAGGAAAGTACAACGAAGCACGCGAACGCATCGGTAAAGTAGCCGATGAATTTGGCGCAACTAATCCTTTGCAAGCTAAATTTGCTTTACTAAACGCCATGATTTCGGGTAACCTGGAAGGTAAAGATGCTTACATTAAGTCGCTGAAAGATGTGATTGCTAAATATCCTGATACGCCTGAAACAGTGCGGGCAAAGGAAATGCTTCGATTATTGGGTAGTGGTTCAGCCGTTGCTGCTAATGGAGATTCAAAAATTAGCGTGGGAGATACTGCAGCTGGTGAATTTGACCCTGCTAATAGCAAATTCAAGCAAGAGGACAATAAGCTCCACTATATGATCTTAGTGTTTAATGACCCTGATATCTCCTTAGCAGAAACTAAAGCTAGTATTTCAGATTACAATTCTAAGTATCACAAATTGGATAAACTACGGATTTCTAACATCTATCTAGGCTCAGATGTCAAAACACCCATCATTGTAGTTCGTCGTTTCAAAACGCGCAAAAATGCCATGAAATATTATGACGGCGTGCAGGGTGCAGAGGATTTCATCAAATCAGGCGCGCCATTTGAAATGTATCCCGTAACGCAAAATAATTATCGAGAGATTTTAAAGTCGAAATCCTTGGATGGATATCAAGCGTTTTTTGAAGCGGTTTATTTGTAAAAAAAATAGAGTGAATAATAGTCAATATTATTCACTCTACTTTTATCAGCCATCATTGACTTAATCCTGTCTAAACACCTTCCTCAATAACTGCGGATAGTCCGCGATCTACCAATGCGTCTTTCTTAGGTTTTAATACCTTAAACGTATCCGTTTTAACCGTCGCTTTGCCTTTAAAGTGAATCAGCATTGCCAATTGCTCGGCTTGCTGCGACCCATGTTTCAAGATTTCCGTAAAACACTCAATTACCCAATCAAAGGTGTTGTGGTCGTCATTATAAACAATCAACTGCGAACGGTCACCCACGTCCGTAGTTTCATCTTCTACGGCAACTTCTTCTAATTCTTCTACGGTAGCAAATTCTAACATGATAGTATAAATTGAGGAATGGTAAAATGGTGATGATTGTGAAAGGATGTATTTTATGCGAATGGCACAATTTGACAATCAAACCATTTCACAATCATCCTTATAACTAGCTAAGACCTTCCAAAGTTTCCTTAACTGCTGCAAAGTTCGGTAATTCTCCTGCATTATCCAATACCTCGGCGTATTGAATTGTACCTTCTTTATCAATTACAAAGGCAGAACGCTTAGAAACGCCTTTCATATCCAATACAAAATCATCATAATAAGCACCGTAAGCCTGTGATGTGTCTTTGTTGAAATCAGATAAAAGCGGGAAATTCAATTTCTCTGCTTCTTTGAATTTACCCAACGTAAACAAAGAATCTACGGAAACGCCTAAGATATCCGCGTCCAAATTTTGATAAGTAGCAATATCATCGCGCATACTGCACAATTCGGCAGTACAAACGCTCGTAAATGCTAATGGAAAAAATAGTAAAACGACATTTTTTCCTTTATAATCTGCTAAAGAAACTTCTTTAGTATCGCTACCGCGTAAGGTAAAAGTTGGTGCTTTATCGCCTTTTTGTAAAGCCATGTTTTGATGTTTTTAATTTAGAATAATGAAAAAGTAACAAACAGTAGAGCAGATGGTTGAAAAATGAATTGTGAAATGGTATAATTGTGAATGATGTATGCCACAATTCGCACAATTTTACAATTTCATAATCTTACCATTCCACAATCAAACATTTCTCTTTTCTTTGCAAGATGAAACCAACTCAACGCGCTTACCTCGAACTACATATCGCTGTTTTACTCTACGGTCTGACGGCTATTTTGGGTGATTTAATCGACCTTTCGGCAATTGTATTAGTCTGGTGGCGGGTATTATTGACCAGCATCGGGATGTTATTTTTAATACGCGTGAGTCGAACGTGGCAGCAATTACCCCGTAAATTAATATTGCAATATATGGGTATAGGTGTAATCGTCGGCGTACATTGGATTACTTTCTACGGGGCGATAAAATTATCGAATGCTTCCATCGCTTTAGTGAGCTTTGCAACGACTTCATTTTTTACTTCATTACTTGAACCGCTGTTATTTAAAGTGCGCGTAAAATGGTATGAGTTGATGCTTGGATTGATGATTTTGCCCGGTATGGCATTGGTCGTTAGCAGTATAGATTTGTCCATGGTTTATGGTATTTACGTTGGACTTTTTTCTGCTTTTTTAGCGGCACTTTTTTCAGTGTTAAACAAAAAACTAATCAACGAAACGCACGCTTATAACATCACGTTTTTAGAATTGGGAAGTGCGTGTTTGTTTATCACTTTACTACTTCCGTTTTATTTCAATTCAGAAAGCGATGCCCTATTTTTTCCGCCGACGGAATTGGATTGGTTGTGGATTGGAATTTTAGTGGTCTTTTGTACCATTTTGGCGTATATTTTAAACTTGCGCGCCTTGAAACAATTGACGGCTTTTGCCTCTACTTTGACGATTAACTTAGAACCCGTTTACGGAATTATTTTAGCATGGGCTTTATTGAATGATCATGAAGAAGTGGGAGCTAATTTTTATTGGGGCGTGTTGATTATTTTAGCAGTGGTGTTTAGTTATCCGATTTTGAAAAGGCGGATGGAGTGATGGAGGACAGGCATTCCTCCCTGTCAGCTAAATTAGACAGGCAGGAATGCCTGTCCTCCACTAATCCACGTACTTCTGCCGTTTCACGAGCGTAAACACCCCTGGTTTAAATTCCATATACCCGAAATCATAACAGAAATAATAAGTGTTGCCCGTCTTCGTCTGATAAATATTGGTGAAATAATTAAAATTGAAACCCTTTTCTAACAGCTTCGTTTTGATCACTGTTGCTTTTCCTTCGGGATTCAAATCTGCTAAAATGCGTCGATTTTTCCGTAAGGT